>DATDCY010000312.1 GCA_036524115.1 bacterium
CCCGGTCGGGAAGCCGGCGCCGCCGCGGCCGCGCAGCGTGCTCGCGGTGACGAGCGCCTCGACGCGCTCCGGCGACAGCTCGCGCAGGGCGGTGCGCGCCGCCGCGTAGCCCCCGCCGGCTTCGTAGGCGTCCAGGTCCCACGGCGCGGCGCCGGCGGGCATCGCGCCGGTGAGCGGCAGCGGCGCGCTCATGCGCGGTACCTCGCGAGGATCGCGTCGATCCGCTCGGGGGTCAGCTCGCCGTGGAGCTCGGCGTCGACGAGCATCGCGGGCGCCCGGTCGCAGGCGCCGAGGCACGCCGCCGGCAGCAGGGTGAACTCGCCGTCCGCCGTCGTCTCGCCGAGGCCGGCGCCGAGGCGTCGCACCAGGTGCTCGAGGACCGTTTCGTGTCCCAGGATCCAGCACGCGACGCAGTCGCAGATCTGGATGACGTGCCGCCCGACCGGCCGGCGGAAGACCAGGCTGTAGGCGGTGGCCACCGCGTCGAGCTCGTCGACGGCCATGCCCAGCAGCGTCGCGATCTCCGCGATCTCGTCGGCGACCCAGCCGCGGCCGCGCTGCACGATCGCGAGGGCTTCGACGCAGGCCCCGCGCGCCTCGGGCAGCCCCCGGGCCGCCTCCACGATCACGCGCCGCTCCTCGTCGCTGAGCACCGCGGGCGCCTCTAGCGGTCCACGTCCGCGAGGACGTAGTCGATGGAGCCGAGGACCGCCATCAGATCGGGGAGGGTCAGCCCCCGGCAGATGAGCGGCAGCATCTGCAGGTGCGGGAACGAGGGCGTGCGGATCCGCACGCGGTAGGGCATCGTCGAGCCGTCGCTGACGAGGTGGTACCCGTTGCTCCCCTTGGCCGCCTCGACGGCGGCGAAGGCCTCCCCGGGCGGGATCACCGGTCCCCAGCTGGCGCCGAGGAAGTGCTGGATGAGCGTCTCGATGTCGTGCAGCATGCGCTCGCGCGGCGGCGGCACCGCCAGGGGGTGGTCGGCGCGCACGGGCCCGGCGGGCATGAGGCGCCGGCACTGCGCGACGATCCGCAGGCTCTGGCGCATCTCGCCCACCCGCACGAGGCTGCGCGCCCAGCAGTCGCCGCCCTCCGCGCTCACCGCGTCGAACTCCAGCGCGTCGTAGCCGGAGTAGGGGCGGCGCTTGCGCAGGTCCCAGTCGGTGCCGCAGGCGCGCAGGCCGGGACCGGTCACGCCCCAGGCGAGGGCCTCGTCGCGCGTGTAGGCGCCGATGCCCCTGGTGCGCGCCCGGAAGATCGCATTGCCCATGATCAGCCGGTCGTACTCGTCGAGCCGCCGCGGCAGGTCGGCGAGCAGGACGTCCAGCGGCCCCTCCCACCCCTCGGGCAGGTCGTTCGCCACGCCGCCGATGCGGAACCAGCCGGGGTGCATGCGGCCGCCGGTGATCGCCGCCACCACGTCGAGGACGCGCTCGCGGTCGCTGAAGGTGTAGAACACCGGCGAGAGCGCCCCGAGGTCCTGCGCGAACGTGCCGTACCAGACCAGGTGGGAGGCGATGCGGAAGAGCTCGGCGAGCATGACGCGGATCATCTGCGCCTTCGGCGGGACCTCGATGCCGGCGAGCCGCTCGAGCGCGAGCAGGTAGGGGAAGTTGTTGAGGACGCCACCGAGGTAGTCGATGCGGTCCGTGTAGGGGATGAAGGTGTGCCAGCTCTGTCGCTCGCCCATCTTCTCGGCGCCGCGGTGGTGGTAGCCGATGTCGAGGACGGCATCCACGATCTCCTCGCCGTCGAGCTCGAGCACGACGCGCAGCAGCCCGTGCGTGCCCGGGTGCTGCGGGCCGAGGTTCAGGAACAGCAGCTCGGTGTCCGCGCTCCTGCGCCGCAGCCCCCACTCCTCCGGCCGGAACTGCAGCGCCTGCTCGGCCCGCTCCTCGCGGTCCCCCGTGAGGCGCAGCGGTTCCATCTCGGTCGCGCGTGCCGGGTGCTCCTTGCGCAGCGGGTGTCCCTGCCAGTGCGGCGGCGAGAGCAGGCGCCGCAGGTTCGGGTGGCCGCCGAAACGGATCCCGAACATGTCCCAGGCCTCGCGCTCGTACCAGTCGGCGGCGGGCCAGACCCCGGTGGCCGTCGGCAGCTCGGGGTGCTCCCCGGAGAGGGCGACCTTCAGCCGGAGGTCCTCATCGAGGTCCGGCGAGAAGAGGTGGTAGCAGACCGTGAAGTCGGCCGGCGGCTCGCCCGCGCGGTGCCCCCGCAGGCGCTCATCGATGGCGAACAGGTCGTAGAGCATCGGATAGCGCGGCGCGGCGCCGCCTGCGAGGTGGGCGAGGATCGGGACGGCCGCGGCCGGCGGGACCCAGAACGTGGGCACGCCGTCGCGCGTCGCTCCGGGGAGCAGCGCCGCCTCGCCGAAACGCGCGCGCAGCTCCTCGGGGACCGCGCCCCCAGCGCTCCCGCCGCTCTCTGTCACGCGCTGAGCTCCTACAGGCGGTCCGGCGCGCGCAGGGCGACGGCGCGGGCGCGCTCCGCCCGCTTCGCCTCCCGCTGCGAGGGCATCGCCGGCCGCTCGAACCCCTGCGGACCGGCGACCCAGCTCAGGGGGCGTCGCTCGCGGCCGACCTTCTCCTGCAGGAGCAGCAGCGCCTCCATGAACGCCTCCGGCCGCGGCGGACAGCCCGGTATGTAGACGTCGACCGGCAGGATCGTGTCCACCCCCTGGACGACGCTGTAGATGTCGTACATCCCGCCGGAGTTGGCGCACGCGCCCATCGAGATCACCCAGCGCGGCTCCATCATCTGCTCGTAGAGCCAGCGCACGACCGGCGCCATCTTCACGAAGACCGTGCCGGCGACGACCATCAGGTCGGCCTCGCGCGGCGTGGCCCGCAGGACCTCGGCGCCGAAGCGCGCGATGTCGTAGCGGCTCGTGACGCTCGTGGCCATCTCGACGAAGCAGCAGGAGAGGCCGAAGTTGAAGGGCCAGATGGAGTTCTTGCGGCTCCAGGCGGCGAGGTCCTGCAGGCGGGCGTACAGGACGCTGCCGCGCAGGGCGTCCTCCAGCGGCGGGGTCACCGACGGTCCTCCGCGGGCCGGCGCGCCGGCGGCCGGGGGTACCGTCCGGGGACGCGGTCGGACCAGGCGAAGGCCCCGCTGCGCCAGAGGTAGGCGAGCATGGCGAGGAGCACGAGGTTGAACCAGGCGATCGCGGCGAAGCCCGGCCACCCGGCCTCGCGCAGCGCCACGGCCCACGCGAAGATGAAGACCGACTCGACATCGAAGATCAGGAAGAGCATCGCGACCAGGTAGTACCTGACGTTGAATCCCGACTCGGACCGTCTGGCCGACACGATGCCGGATTCGTACGGAGTCCCGGTTCCCCGTTCCATGTGACGCTGCCCGAGCAGCGCCGAGACCCCGAGCATCCCGGCGGCGACGAGCACGGCCAAGGCGGCATAGAGGGCCAGGGGCCAGAGGGCGGGGTTCATGCGGGCGGGCCTGATCGCGTCATGGGGTCCCCTCACACGCTCGCGCGGGAGCGTCCGCGTCCAGCCGCCGCGATCAGTCCATCGCCAAGAAGGGGCGATCGGCGCGGCTGAAAAAAGAATAGATGGACCGAAGGAGACCGCCTATGGGGTGTTCGCCCCAGTTCAATTGAAAATCAATATGATTTCAATGGATAAGAAACACATCCTTGAGAAATCGTTCTATGTCTCGCGGGATAACAAAAGAAAGGGGGAGCGGGAATCGTTTCCCGCTCCCCCGACTGCGATGGAACGTCTACTGCGTCAGGACGCTCGGGTCCTCGACCTTGAAGTTGTCGAAGGCCGCCTTGAGGCGCGCCCGCGTCGCGATCAGGCCGACACGCCCGTTGCCGACCGAGGTGAAGGTCTGCTGGACGGCGGGCGTGGCGTTGCCGTCGAGGAAGACCTTGACCGTGCCGGCGTTCGGGTCGACATCGACGCGCAGGGTATGCCAGAGCCTGCTGTCGCGCAGGGTGACCCTCCTCGTCTTCATCATCGTCGGCCCGGAGTCGTCGTCGTGCGAGGCGCCCACTTCACCGATGCTGACGGTCTGGCGCTCGCGGCTGTAGACCACGAAGCGGTAGTGCTCGGCATCCTGGTAGTCGAAGACGATGCCGGCCGTCGGGTTGCCCTCGTCAACGTCCAAGAGCTGGACCCCGGTCTGGATGCGGCCGCCGAGGAAGGGATCGAGGGCGACCACGTCGTGGACCAGCGCGATGTTGGTGTAGCGGCCAGTGGCGGCAAGGGTGCCGTTGCGGCCGGCAAACCGCCCGGCCACCGTGTCCCAGTTGGGGTCACCGGTATCAGTGGCGTCGGAGAAGTCGTCGGAGAACAGCATCGTGCCGGTGGGGGGAGGAGGCGGCGGAGGGGGCGGCTGGGTGATCGTGATGGTCACCGAGGCGCTCGCGCCGTTGGAGACGTTGCCCGCGGCGTCCTTGGCGTAGGCGTAGAGGGTGTGGGCGCCTTCGGTGGCAAAGGTGTAGCTGGCCGGCGCGGTCGCCGTCCAGCCCGCGGCGGTCGCCGAGGGCTTCATCATGCTCTCGTTGACCAGGAAGCCGGTCACACCGACGTTGTCGGTCGCCGCCAGGCCCGTGATCGGCACGGTCAGCGAGGTCGATGTGGCCGGGATGGTGAAGGAGGTCACCGTCGGGGCCGTGGTGTCGGCCGGCGGCGGCAGGGTGATGGTCACCGAGGCGCTGGCGCCGTTGGAGACGTTGCCCGCGGCGTCCTTGGCGTAGGCGTAGAGGGTGTGGGCGCCCGCGGTGGTGAAGGTGTAGCTGGCCGGTGCGGTCGCCGCCCAGCCCGCGGCCGTGGCGGCAGGCTTGGTGGCGCTCTCGTTGACCAGGAAGCCGGTCACGCCGACGTTGTCGCTGGCGGTGAGCGTGGTGATGGACACCGTCAGGCTCGTCGAGGTGGCGGGAATCGTGAAGGACGTGACCGTCGGGGCCGTGGTATCGGGCAGGGTGATGGTCACGCTGGCGCTGGCGCCGTTGGAGACGTTGCCCGCCGCGTCCTTGGCGTAGGCGTAGAGGGTGTGGGCGCCCGCGGTGGTGAAGGTGTAGCTGGCCGG
>DATDCY010000313.1 GCA_036524115.1 bacterium
GGCCCGCCGCCGCCGGGATGGGGGCGCGGGAGTACGGGGTCGTCGCGGCCGCCGCCGTCTTCCTGGCCGCCGCCTTCCTGTTCAATCCCTGGGGCATCGTGGCGCAGGGGTTCCGGGCGCGCGAGAGTCGCCGCGAAGCCGCCGCGATCGCCGACGCCGCGCGGCTGCGCCGGGTGCGCCTGGCGCTGGAGGTCTACTACCTTGAGAAGCAGGCCTACCCGCCGGAGCTCGGCAGGCTCGCCGAGAGCGGCCTGCTGCGCGCGCGCGATCTGCGTGCGGCGGACGGGCGGCCCTTCGACTACCGGGCCGCGGACCGCGACTACCGGCTCGAGCGGGGGGACGGCCGGTGAGCGGGCGCCCCCTCGTGCTGATCGCGCGCGGGCTCGTCGCCGACGAGCCCGCGCTGCGCCAGCGGCTGGCCCTCGAGGTGCCGGACGGGGCGGAGCTGGTCTGCTTCGACTCCCCCGACGACGGCGCCCGGCTCTTCGCGGCGCGCGGGGTGGACTGTGTCGTCCTGCGCGTCGACGCGCGCGGCGAGCACCGCGGCCTGCTGGCGCTCGCGCAGCAGGCCATGCCGCCGGTCCCCGTGGTCGGGGCCCTGCCCGAGGGCGTCGCCGAGCCGGTGGCGCGCCACGCCGCGGCCTTCAGCGAGCTGCTGCCCGAGCCGCCGGGGGAGTCGCGCCTCGCCCGCAGCGCGCGCAACGCCCTGCGCTGGCGCTCGCTCTCGCGCCAGCTCCAGGAGAAGGAACAGGAGCTGGCCTCCGTCGAGGAGATCGGGCGCACGATCATCTCCTCGCTCGAGCTGCAGACGGTGCTCAACATCATCATGGAGAAGACCCGCGAGCTCGTGCAGGCCGAGTCCTGGTCGCTGCTGCTCGCCGAGGAGGGCGACGGCGGCGTGCAGCTGTCGGTGGCCGCCGGCGAGGGGGCGGACCGCACGCGCACCGGCGCGACGGTCCGGCCGGGGGAGGGGATCGCCGGGTGGGTCGCGCGCGAGGGCAAGCCCGTGGTCGTCGAGGACGTGGCCAACGACCCGCGCTGGTGCGGCCTCGAGCAGGCCTACGGGACCGGCGCGCGCTCGGTGCTCTGCGTGCCCCTCGAGACGCGCGGGCGGGTGCTCGGCGTGATCGAGGTCGTCAACAAGAAGGGGGGCGAGGGCTTCAGCCAGCGCGATCTGAGCCTGGTGACGCGGCTGGCGGGCTTCGCGGCGATCGCGATCGAGAACGCCCGCCTCTACCAGCAGACCAAGCAGCTGACGTTCACCGACGAGCTGACGCGGCTGTACAACACGCGCTTCTTCACGCAGTACCTCGACGCCGAGGTCAAGCGCTGCCGCCGCTACCGCGGCCACGTCTCGGTGATCTTCCTGGACCTCGACCACTTCAAGCTGGTCAACGACCGCCACGGGCACCTCATGGGCAGCCAGCTGCTGCGCGAGGTCGCGGACGTGCTGCGCCGCGGCGTGCGCGACGTGGACATCGTCGCGCGCTACGGCGGGGACGAGTTCATCGTGATCCTCCCCGAGACGAAGCTGGAGGCCGCCGCGTTCGTCGCCGAGCGCCTGCGCCAGGCGATGAACGAGCACGTCTTCCTCGCGGACCAGGGGCATGCGGCGCACCTGACGGCCAGCTTCGGCGTCGCCTCGTTCCCCGAGACCTGCTCGAGCGAGGAGGAACTGATCCGCCTCGCGGACCAGGCGATGTACCGGGTCAAGAACCGTACCCGCAACGGCGTCTACCTCGCCCAGGTGTCCGGCGCGGCAAACGCGGAGGCGCCGGCGTGAAGCGGGCGCGGGCCGCCGCCGCCCCCGCGCCGGAGGCCGCCGCCCCGGCGGTGCAGGCGCGGCCGCGGCGCATCAAGCTGCTCTACCAGCTGCTGGGGGTGCTGCTCCTCGTCGGCGTCGGCCCGCTCGCCATCTCGAGCCGCAAGATGCTCCAGGTCAACCAGGGCACGCTCGAGAGCGGCATCCTCTCGGCGCACACGCAGATCGTGACGAGCACCGCCGAGCGGGTCGAGTCCTTCCTGCGCTCGGCGAGCGAGACGCTGCGCGGCATGGCCCGGTTCCAGGGGCTGACGGCGGGCCTCGACGAGGGCCGCCGCTCGGACCTGCTCGTCCCGTTCCTCGACGCCTACAACCGGCTGCTCGCGGTGCGCGTCGTCTCGCCGGACGGCCGCACGCTCGCCGAGGTCGGGCGCGGCGGCGCCGCACCCTGGGCGCAGATCGGGCCGGCGGACGCCGCGGCCGCGGTCGCGGCCGCCCTGCGGGGCGAGGAGTACGTCGGGGCCCCGTTCTTCCCCGCCGGGGCGGGGGCGACGGCCGTCGCAGTGGCCGTGCCGGTGCGCGACGAGACCAACCGGGTCACCGCCGCGCTGTTCGCCGTCGTGAGCCTCGCCGACCTGCAGTCGCTCATCGCCAAGGTGCGCGTCGGCACGACCGGCCAGGCTTACCTCGTCGACCGGCGGGGCGTGCTCGTTGCGCACCGCGACCTGGACCTGGTGCGCCGCCGCGAGAACCTCGCGGACCTCGAGATCGTCGGCTACCTCCAGGCGGGCCAGACGCTCGGGAGCGTGCCCTTCCGCGACCACGCGGGCCGGCAGATGCTCGGCGCCTACGACCTGGTCCCCGGCGTGGGCTGGGGGGTCGTCATCGAGGAGCTGCGCGACGAGGCCTACCGCTCGCTCGCCGAGCTGCGTCGCCAGACGGTGCTCTGGGTCTCGGCCGGCATCCTGCTCGCCGTCGGCATCGGCGTCGCGACGGCCCAGGGGATCAGCGGCCCGATCCGGGCGTTCGCCGACAAGGCGCTGGCGATCTCGCGCGGGGACTTCAAGGGCACCATCGCCACGCGCGCGGTGAACGAGATCGGGCAGCTCGCCGACACCTTCAACCACATGACCCGCCAGCTGGAGCTCTACGACCGCAACGTGCGCGAGCTGTTCCTGGCGACGATCAAGTCGCTCGCGGCCGCGATCGACGCGAAGGACCCGTACACCCGGGGTCATTCCGAGCGCGTCGCGATCTTCTCGGTGGCGATCGCGCGCGAACTGGGCCTCGACGAGCGCGGCCTCGAGCGGGTGCAGATCGCGGCGCTCCTGCACGACGTGGGCAAGATCGGCATCGAGGACGCGGTGCTGCGCAAGCCCGACCGGCTCACCGACGCCGAGTACGCGATCATCAAGCGCCACCCGGAGATGGGCGCCAGCATCATGGCGCCGATCCGCCAGCTCAAGGACATCATCCCCGGCATGCGCCACCACCACGAGGCTCTCGACGGCACCGGCTACCCCGACGGGCTCGCGGGAGGCGAGATCCCGGTCATTGCCCGCATCATCGCCGTCGCGGACACCTTCGACGCGATGACGTCCGACCGGCTCTACCAGAAGGCGATGGACGACGACTTCGTCATCAAGACGCTCACGCGCCTCTCGGGCAAGCGCTACGACCCGAAGATGGTGCAGGCGTTCATCAAGGCACACCCCAAGCTCGCCCGCGCACGGGGCGCGACGGCGGCCGCGCCGGCGCCGCAGCCGGCCTAAAGGGAGGCGCGAAAGGGAGCGATGCCGCCGATCCGACCGAAGAGGCCCGAGCCGCGGGGGGACGCCCGCCGGCACCTGCGCTGGCGCGAGGTCCGCATCTCGTACTTCACGCTCCAGTTCTGGGGCGTGGTGCTGGCGCTGATCGCCGTCGGGGCCGCGGCGAACTTCCTCTACGCCCGCTCGCGCGGCAGCGAGAGCCTCGTCGGCCGCGTCTTCTCGCTGGCGCGCCGCTCGGTGGACCGGCGCATCCAGCTGATGACCGGCACGAAGGACGCCGGCGAGCTGCTCGAGCAGCGCTACGCGACGCTGAGCTTCTTCTCGGGCCGCGTCGAGATCCAACGGGCCACCGACCTGGCCTGGCGCGGCGCGGAGGACGACATGCGCCTCGCCAGCGGGGACCGCGTGCGCACGTTCTCGAGCGCGCGGGCCGAGGTCAGCTTCGACGACGGCAACGTGCTGCGCATCAAGCCCGACTCGCTCATCGTCATCGGGGACCTCACGGAGAACGTGCGCACCAAGGTCCGCAAGTCCTCGGTCCGCCTGCTCGTGAGCAACATCGAGGCCGACATCAAGAAGTCCGTCGTGCGCGGCTCGCAGTTCCGCCTGGAGATGCCGACGGCGACCGCGGACGTCGAGAAGGCCCGGCTCTCGGTCGAGATCCGGCCGGACAAGCAGAGCCAGGTCAGCGTCTACTCCGGCCAGGTCGCCCTCGACACCGGCGCGCAGAAGGTCCAGGTGACGGACCGCACCTCGGTCGTGATCAACGCCCTCAAGGAGATCTCGCGGCCCGAGAACCTGCTCCCGGCCCCGCGGCTGCGCACGCCGCGGCCGCTCGAGACCTGGCCGACCGCCAGCGGCGGCGTGGTCGTGCCCTGCGCCTGGGAGCCGGTGCCGGGCGCCCGCGCGTACCGCGTGGAGGTCGCGGGCGACCGCTTCTTCGACAAGCCCGTGTTCGCACGGGACGACGTGCGCGAGACCGCGGTCACGACCTCCGCGCTCAGCCAGGGGGTCTATTTCGTGCGGGTCGCGGCGCTCGACACCCAGGGGCGCGCGGGCGACTTCTCGGACCCCGTGCCGCTGCGGGTCGTGCTCGACCGCGTCGCGCCGACGGTCGAGGTGCAGAAGTGCGTCGCGCTGCGCACCGGGCGCGGCCGCGAGCTGCTGGTCAACGGGCGCACCGAGCCGGGCGCGACCGTCAGCGTCGGCGGCGTGCCGGTCACGGTGGACGCCAGCGGCTATTTCTCGGCGGTCATCCGGGGCCCGGCGGCCGAGGGCGCGGAGGCCGAGGTCGTCGCTCGCGACCGCGCCGGCAACGTGACGAGCTTCCGCCAGGCGGTGGGCTCGTG
>DATDCY010000314.1 GCA_036524115.1 bacterium
CCCGCGCGCGCCCGGCCTCCTCGCGCAGGCGGGCCGCCTCCTCCTCGAGGGCGCGGCGCTCCTGCGCCCAGGCGGCCGCCCGCGACTCCAGCGCGCGGTTGGCGCGGTTGACGTCGGCGAGCACCTGTTCGAGCCGCTCGAGCCGCTGGTTCGCGAACCGCCCCTGCTCCTCGACGAGGCGACGGCGCCCCTCGAGCTCCGCCGTGGCCTGCGCCAGCAGCGTCTTGGCCTCCGCGTTGCCCGGGTCGGCCGCGAGCAGGCGATTGAGCTCCTCCACGGCCAGCGCCGCGTCCCCCGCATCGAGCGCCGCACGCGCGAGGGCGAGCCGCGCCTCGGAGGGGCCGCCAAGCTCGACGGCGCGCCGAAAGGCCGCCAGCGCCTCCGTCTGCCGGCCCCCGCGGGCGAGCGCAAGGCCGAGGTAGTAGTGGTACGCCCCCTTCCCCGGTTCGATCGCGAGCGCCTTGCGGAAGAACTCCGCCGCCTGCGCGTGCTCGCCCGCGAGATAGCTGTTCGTCCCCATCTCGGCCCAGACGTCCGAGCGCTGCGGGTTGATGTCCGCGGCCCGCTGGAAGTACTTGGCGGCGCGGGCGTACTCGCGGGCCTTGCGCGCGTCCTGCCCGGCCTTGATGAACTCGGCCTCCGCCAGGTCGGGGCGGCGCGAGGAGAGCAGCCGGAACTCCTTGAGCGCCAGCTCGGGGCGCGAGGTGCGGTCGTAGAGGACCGCGAGCCCGAAGCGCGCCTTGTCGTTCGTGGCGTCGGCGTCCAGCACGGCGGTGTACTGCGCCTCGGCCCCCGCCAGGCTTCCCCGCTCCTCGAGCACCCGCGCCAGGTTCAGCCGCGCCTCCGCGTAGCCGGCCCTGAGCGCCACCGCGCGCTCGAACGCGCGCTGCGCCTGCTCGGCCTTCCCCAGCGACGCCAGCACCACGCCGAGGTTGTTGTGCGACTCGGCCACGTTCGGGTCGATCCCGATCGCCTGCTCGAGCGCCGCCTGCGCCGCCGCCGCGTCGCCGCCGCGGAACAGCTCGACACCGAGGCGCTGGGCCGCGTCGGCGAAGCGCGGGTCGACCTCGAGGACGCCGCGCAGCTTCTCGATGCGGTCGGCGGGCTTCTCCTCGCGCAGCGCCGCCCGGTAGGCGGCATAGGCCTCGAGCGAGACCGTCGGCACCCGCGCCAGGCGCGCCTCGTCGGCCTCGGTCAGCGCGAGGCCGGCCGCGGCAGCCAGGTACCTGACGGCGGCCGCGGCGAGCGGGAAGGCGCGGCCGAGGGGCTCCGTGCCGCGGAACGCCTCGACCTCCCGCCCGGCCGTGACGTCGAACACCCGCAGCTCGAGGGCAAGGTGCGCCTCGGCGAGCGTGCTGCCTCCGAACACGGCGAAGTCGGCGCCGGCCGTGCGGCAGATCTCCTGGAAGCGCCCGGCCTCGACCGTCTCGCTCGAGGACAGCTCGCGCAGCGCCTCCTCGCGCGGCGCGCCCGTGACCAGGCGCACGCCGCCGAGCGCGCCGAGCTGGTCCTCGATGATGCCGGCGAGCGCCCGCGCCGCCCACTCCTGCCCCGGGGTGCCGCCGGCCACCGGCAG
>DATDCY010000315.1 GCA_036524115.1 bacterium
AAGGAAAACACCACGATCGTCGACGGCGCCGGTCCCAAGGACAAAATCCAGGGCCGCATCAGCGAGATCCGCAAGCAGATCGAAGCCACCACCAGCGACTACGACAAGGAGAAGCTCCAGGAGCGTCTCGCGAAGCTCGTCGGCGGCGTGGCGGTGATCAACGTCGGCGCCAGCACCGAGACCGAGATGAAGGAGAAGAAGGCCCGCGTCGAGGACGCGCTGAACGCGACGCGCGCCGCGGTGGAGGAGGGCATCGTCCCCGGCGGCGGCGTGGCGCTGCTGCGCTGCGTGGCCGGCCTCGACGAGCTCAAGCTCGAGGGCGACCAGGCCGTCGGCGTCTCGATCGTCAAGCGGGCGCTCGAGGAGCCGATCCGCCAGATCGTGGTCAACGCGGGCGTCGAGGGCGCGGTGATCGTGATGGAGGTCAAGAAGAACAAGAAGGCCTCCTACGGCTTCAACGCGGCGACCGAGGAGTACGGCGACATGATCGAGGCCGGGATCATCGACCCGACCAAGGTCACCCGGACCGCGCTGCAGAACGCAGCGTCGATCGCCGGCCTGATGATCACGACCGAGTGCGTCGTGGCCGACAAGCCGGAAGAGGACAAGAAGATGCCCGGCGGCATGCCCGGAGGGATGGGCGGCATGGGCGGCGGGGACATGTACTAAGAGACAGGCGGGAATCCCCCGCCTCGGCGTCACGGGGGGACGGGCACGAGCCCACCCCCCCTTAAAGGGGGAGCGAGGGGGATTTCAGGACTGTCGCGGCCGGCTCACTCAGGCGGCCGATCACATACCGAGGGGCGGGTTCCCGGAAACGGGGGCCCGCCTTTCGTCTTTGAGGCGATGGGAACTGGTACTTCCCGAGTCCGTGCCCTGGAGGAACATGGCGTGGGCGTGCGGCGTGGCCGGCGATAACGCCAAGGCGCCATCCGCCACTCGGATCGATCCCGCTCGCGAACGCACGGCTTCAGCTAGAGCCGCCCGTGGCTACCTGCCACTTGTTCTTCAGGAAGATCCTTGTCACCCGAGGTCGCGTTACGCAAGTCATGGGTCTGCTTCTCACCGCTTCCGACATTCGGGTTTACCTGGCGACGATGAAGCGCGGTCGCGGTCCCATCACAACCGCGAGTTGCTGTGAATGTTGCAGATGCCGATCTGGGCGGAACAATGGGCGTGGCAGTTCGAGCACTACTCCGATCTTCGGTGCGCAGCATACCACTACCGTGGTTCTGAACGTTGGCGCGCCTCGGCATCCAGCGAAATGTGACTCTCGATGCTACTAATAGGCTGTAGACGTATAGACATCACAGATCGGGTCGATCTCGGCGAACAACGACTCCACCATCGGCGACATCATCGCCGAGGCGCGTGGCATGGTAGCCATGCCGTGACTGAGGAAGCGCGGGGGAGAGCCATGGGACACCCTCTTCTTCGAGGTGCCGTCGCTGCTGCTCTTCATGCACAAGCGGCCTCGAAGAAGGCGAGCCTCGAGACGTTCAAGGGGCACAAGAACGACCGGCAGGACTCCTTCGACCTGTTCTTCGCCGCGAACGAGCGCTCCCTCGCCGACCAGGTTTCGCGAATGGCTCCACCTGTTTCGTTTCCCACGGCCGGCGCCACCGCGCCTTGTGACGGACGCACGCCGATGGACCTTGACAAGAGCCAAGTTCTTTGCCAATGTTCCACGCCATCAAGGGACCGGCGGTCATGCCGGCCCTAGCCGTGATCCGATGGAGGCCCAGGGCGTTCAGGCATCTGAGATCGCCCGACGTGTCTTCGAAACGCTCGATCTGACGGACAGAGGACCGGATGAGCGCTGGGGTCAAGGCCGTCGCGGGGTGTGTCCGGTGGCTCGAGGCGCTCGTGCGCCTCCTTGAGGTTCGCGGCGGAGCGGCACAAAGGCGACTGCGTTCTTCTTCCGCCGGATGGTCCGCGCGTTCCTCCTCCGTCGCTGGCAGGCAAGAAGCGGCCTCGCTCTCCATCCCGGCGCGCCGAGTCAGGCTCCCACGGTCACTGAAGGATGAGGGAGTCACGGCGCTCGGAGAAGCTGGCCCGAGGAGGCTGGAAGGGCCGGGTCCAAGCTCACGGCCGAGCCCGCTGCCGGACACGTGGTTGTGCGCCAGGGAAAGGCGACAGGAATGTCCGTAGACTTCCTTGGCAAGCTCAATCTCTTGGGCGAGTCAGCAGCATTTCGGCGCATCTTCGAGTTGATCAAGCGTTTCGCCGCCTGCGAGGCGACGGTGTTGCTACAGGGTGAAACGGGCACCGGCAAGGAAGTCGCAGCTCGCGCCATCCATTTCCTGGGTTCACGACGAGATCGGCCTTTCATTCCAGTGAACTGCGGGGCGCTCCCCGACAACCTCTTGGAGGCCGAGTTGTTCGGCCATGAACGCGGCGCCTTCACTGACGCGCGAGAGAGCCGTGCAGGAATGGTTTGTGAGGCGGATGGGGGAACGCTCTTCCTCGACGAGATCGAGGCGATGACCCCCAAGGCGCAGGTAGTGTTCTTGCGCTACCTCCAGGACGGGACCTATCGCCCCCTGGGCGGTCGATTCGCGCGCTCCAAGGACGTCAGGGTCATGGCGGCCAGCAATGTGGACCTGGAGCAGCTTGTCTCGCGGAACGCCTTTCGCAGTGACCTGCTCTACCGCCTCAAGGTGCTCACGCTGTGGATGCCCCCGCTGCGCGAGAGGGAAGGTGACATCCTGATGCTGGCGGAGGCGTTTCTCCGGCGTTTTGCGCAGCAGCACAGACGGCCGGAGAGACGCCTCCACCCCGGGACCCGGGAGTGGCTTCCTCGGTATCATTGGCCAGGCAATGTCCGTGAGCTGGAGAACCTGATGCTGAGGGAGTTCCTGCTTTGCGATGGCGACT
Source organism: bacterium (assembly GCA_036524115.1). NCBI lineage: Bacteria > bacterium. The sequence goes on from DATDCY010000315.1 coordinate 2,878, forward strand.
CGATCGACATCGAACCGCCGGCAGAACTGCGGGGACCGGCGGCAAGGCGGACTCCCCTGGACAAGGGCTTTCGGGTGGCCAAGGCCCAGGCCGTCGCGGAATTCGAGCGCACCTACATCAAGGATCTTCTGGCGGCCAGCAAGGGCAACCTTTCGCTTGCTGCGCGTCTGTCGTGCAAGGATCGCAGCACCTTGGTGCGCCTGGTCAAGAAGCATGGGATAGAGGCAGCCCACTTCAAAGCCTGAGCTTTCTCGCGTCCGTCGTCAGCGCGCTGCACACGCACGCTCATCGATTGTAGGGGCCGGGGTACCACAGGTGGGGCGTTGACGCCACACCTCCGCCGACGGCCGGTCTTTCCGACGCCGAGACCTGCACTTAGACGTCAATGCCCACATTGCTGCGCCGTGGCGTGCACGCCCACTCGCTCGCGATCATTACGCAATAGTGTCGCCAGAATAAGCTGTTGCGTCTGTAGATGGTCTTGGCACGCCAGTTGCTATCGATGTCCCCAAGAGACAGGAGTTCGAGGCGATCCCGCATCGGAGCGCGACTTGAGTCTGAGCGGACAGGGGGATCCTCCCAATGGCATCCAGGCGCGGATGAACAGCGAGACCGATGATCAGTTCCCAGATCCGGAAGTGGCGGAACTCGCCAGTGAAGTGATGAGTTTTTTGGAGAAGCACCCGCAGGCGGCGGACACCAGCGAACATATTGCCCGCTGGTGGATACTCAGACAGCGCGTCGAGGTTGCCTTGGCAAAGACCTCCTTGGCGCTGGACTACTTGGAGGCCAGAGGTCTCGTGGAGCGTGGAGTCGGCGGGGTCTATCGGCTCGTCCGGGGGCGCCACCGGTGTGTGCAGGCGCCGATGCATCAGGGATAGGCGGGAGAGGTTTCGGATGGCAAACAGTTCCTCGATCCCCGCGGTCGGGAAGACCATCCTCGGGCTGCTCGAGGACCATTGTCCGGACTCGCTGCTCGAAAGCCCGAAGTTCGAGCTGCAGCAGCCCGCACACTATGGCGACGGAATGAGCGAAGGCTTCTCACTGCTGCTCTATCGGGTGAGCGTCAACGCGACGTTGCGCAACCTCCCGTCGCGGCGTGGCGTCGACGGCCGGCGGCTGCGCCCGTCTCTGCCACTGGATCTGCACTATGTGCTTACACCTTGGGCAAAGAGCGCTGACACCCAACAGGTGCTGCTGGGCTGGGCCATGCGGTTTCTTGAGGACCGCTCGATTCTGCCTGCAGGGATCATCAACTCCTATCTCCCGGGTGTCTTCCGGCAGGATGAAGCGATTGAACTCGTGTGCGACAGCCTCCCGCTTCAGGAGTACTTCAACCTCTGGGACAAGCTCAAGACCAAGATGCAGGTCTCGGCGACCTACGTGGCTCGTATGGTTCTGCTGGATTCGGAGTGCGAGGTCGCCGAGTCACCGGCGGTGCAGACCCGCGAGTTCCAGGTCGGGGAGCCTCTTCAGGCATGAACTCTCTGCTGAGATCTCCGGATCGCGTGACCCGAGCGGCGTTGTTCGGCATTCGCTTTCGGGACGAGGCCACCGGCGCCGAGATCTCCGAGGGACTGAAGGTGACGCTGTTCCCCGAGTCGAATCCCAAACTCCGAGTAGACGCCTTCCGCACCCGCAGTGGCGCCTTTGCCGCCATGCGGCTGCCCGGCCTCCAGCATCTGGCATCCGGCGGCGGAACCCTGGACAACGGCGAAGGGGACGAGGAGTTCTGGACGGAGGCTTTGGGCAAGAGTCGTCCTTACGTTGTGGAGGTTCGGGACCTGCACCATCGCTTTCTAGCCTTCGCCCTTCGCACCAGCCTGCCGGCTCACGGGTGCATCGCTGTCGCGCCAGAATTGCAGTCCCCTCTGCCAACGGCGCATCGGGTGCCCCTGTTCTCCGCGCCGACGCGTCCCGCCCCCAGTGCTATCGGGGTCATACGAGTTGAACTTCGCGACGCGAAGAATCGAGCGCCTCTGGCTGGTGCCTTGGTGCGAGTGGAGCACGAGGGGGAGGAAATCGGCTACGGCTTTGCCGATGAGCGGGGCAAAGCGGCCGTGATGTTTCCCTATCCGGAACCGACACGTCAGCGGCTCGCGCCGCCTGATGGCTCGCACGATACCCAGCCGGCGCGAAGGCTTTTCGACTGGGATCTGAGTCTTCGAATTCACTGGGGAGTCTGGGGGCCTGAGTCACCGACGCGATCATCGTCCCTCCCCGACCTCGGTGATCTACTGGAGCAACGCAACCTGCCTGCGGGGCGGGCCCTGTCCCGTTTGTCCCCAAGGCTCGACCTCGGCTCGGAGAAGCTGCTGCTCGGCAGGGAAACGGTGGTGAGGACGAAGGAATCGGACACCAAGGAATATTCGTGCCTGTACGTTGCGCGCCACTGAGCGGGGCCTTGACCAACAAGGAGGAACGTCATGCCGGAGTATCTTGCCCCAGGCGTCTTTGTAGAGGAAGTCTCATTCCGCGCCAAGTCGATTGAAGGGGTCAGCACCACGACGACCGGCTTCGTCGGGCCGACGCGTTATGGTCCAACGCATCTCGAACCTGAAGTTGTCACGAGCCTCGTCGCCTTCGAACGCGTCTACGGTCGGCCCGATCCCCTGAACTTCAGTGATCTTGGGCGGCTACACAACTACATGTGGCACGCCGTGCGCGCGTTCTTTGAGGAGGGGGGCAAGCGGCTCTATGTGTCACGCGTCTTCCGGCCGATGGTCGGAATTGATGGCGACCCAAAGTCCGCACGCTACGCACCACCGCCCGAGAAGCTTGCGGACGACAAGGCGCGTCCGACGAACGGGCTCTATCGCGAAGACGGTCACGCGCGGGCGTGGCTTACCAAGAGCACGGCAGCAGTCGCCTCGGCGCAGGGTGCCGTCACCGCACTGAAGAACGCCTTTGTGCGCACGTCGGAGACTGTCGAAGAAGCGAGGCGAGCGACGGCGGCAGCGGCAGTAGTGGCTGCAGACGCGAGTGCCACGGAGACGAGCAAGGCCGATGCCGACAGCCTGGCCAACAGGAAAGCCGAGGCCGGCAAGGGTGCCGTCGACACACTGGCTGATACGGTCCAAGCACTCAGGCGTCCAGTCGAAGACGCGAAGACGGCGTACGACGGGAGCACGATCGAAGTCAAGAGTGTGGAGGCGAAGTACGGCGATCTCAAGAAGGCGGTCGATGAAGCAGCGAAAGTGGAGATCGCGGCGACCGTCCTCGCGGCCGCAGCGGCGGACGCCTACACGAGAGCACAGGAGACCGTCAGCAAGACTGCGGCGGTGTCCGCGCTGGCGGGCAAGCTCAAGCAGCTTCCAGAAGCCGGCGATGCCGTAAGGAAGCTCGCTGAGGCGTTAGAAGGCCTGTGCAAGGCAGGCGGCGAAGCGGAGAAGGTCTGCAAGAAGGCGAGTGATGTTGCCGACGAAGCTAAGAAGAAGGGCGAGGAATTCGGCAAGAAGCCGGGTGACGCCAATGCGCGCAAGGCCGCCGTGGACGGTGCCAAGGCCCTTGTCGAGCCCTCGAAGGCAGCAGCCTACCAAGGCGCGACTGTCCTTCAGGGGGCTGTGTGCATCGAGGCACAGACCGCTGCAGACTTGGGCGCATCGCCCAAACCGCTGCCGCCGCCACAACAGGCCATCAGGGATGCGGTGTCAGCGGTGCGCAAGGCGGCGGTGGAGGCGAAGTCCGCGGCGGATGACGCCCTGACGGCGGCAATGATCAGCGCATACCCGCGCGCTTTCGCCGCTGCTGTGGCCGCCAATTGCAGCAAGGATCTCGCCGGTCAAGTCGACACGCTCTCCAATGCCACCGCCGAGACGATGGCGAATGCCATTGCCGATGCCCCCGGAGCCGACCATGCCGGCGCCCTTCTCCTCCGCGCGAGATTCCCGGGCGAGGCCGGCAATCTGACGGTTCGCTTTACGTTGCGACTTGGGCAAAACGGTTTGGTGCATGCTGGTACGCAGGCCGAGGTCCGCGGCTTGGTTTCGGGCGACTTCGTGTGGATCGGCAAGGCAGCGGAAGGCTCCTCTGGAACGCTTCTTGTCGCCCGGCCGAGCGAGGACGGCAAGGACTGGCACTTCAGCGAAACTGGGAAGGCCGCAGACGCCAAGTTCTGGCTTCGACAGCCGCAGCCCCCCAAGCCGAATGCGGCAAGGCTTGTTCCCGGCGAAGACGCGGTGCGGATCTCCTCAGTGCTCGTCGAGTTGATCCAGGACGGTGGATCCCCCGCCTGGGACGGCCTCTCTCTCCAACCCGATCACAGGAGAGCTGGCGCGGCCGACTCTCTCTCGGAGAAATTCAAGACATCCCCGGGGAATGGCGCGGACGCTCGCGAGCTGCCGTTCGTTCTTCTGACCGAAGACTCGGTTGCTACGGCGACCGATCTCTTCAGGACGCTGTTCGGCCAGGGCTCCAATGACTGGACCTCACCGAAGGCATCGCAGCTGGTGGCGATGCACCGGCTCGCCGGTGGCAACGACGGCCAGCGGCCGCGTGCGGCGGAGTACGAAGGCGGCGTCAGCGACCCGGACGAACCGAAGACGGGGCTGAAAGCCTTCGAGGACCTGGAGGACATCTCGATCGTCGCCGCGCCTGGCGCGACCTTCGGTTACGGGAACGGATTCAAGACCGACGCGACCCGAATTACCGGGCTGCTCATTGCGCATGCTGAGCACATGCGATACCGGATCGCGGTCCTCGACAGCGGAAACGGTCTGAGCATTGCGCAAGTGCTTGCCATGCGGGCCGCGTTCGATTCCAAGCACGCGGCGCTCTACTACCCGTGGGTGATGGTCCTCGACCCGGTGACGCGTGCGGAAATTCCATTGCCGCCGAGCGGCTTCGTGTGTGGGATCTATGCCCGCAACGACATTGAGCGCGCCGTGTTCAAGGCGCCGGCGAACGAGGTCGTGCGGGGCGCTCTCCGCTTCGAGAGCATGCTGAACAAGGCGCAGCAGGAGGTGCTCAATCCCGAGGGGATCAACTGCTTCCGGTTCTTCGAGGGGCGCGGCCACCGTCTCTGGGGCGCCCGCACCATCAGCTCCGATTCCGAGTGGAAGTACGTCAACGTGCGACGCTACTTCGCATATCTGGAGCGGTCGATTGATCGCGGCACCCAGTGGGCCGTGTTCGAACCGAACGGCGAGGCGCTTTGGGGAAACATTCGCCGCACAATCGAGGACTTCCTGCTCAACGAGTGGCAGAATGGCGCCTTGCTCGGCGACAAGCCCGAGAAGGCGTTCTTCGTCAAGTGCGATCGCTCCACTATGAGTCAGAACGACCTCGACAACGGGCGGCTGGTGTGTCTGGTTGGCGTCTCGCCGTTGAAGCCGGCGGAGTTCGTCATCTTCAGGATCGGTCAGTGGACCGCCGACCGCAAGGCATAGCGGAGCAAGGAGAAGACCATGGCCGTTCAGCGCGAGCGTCCCTACGTCCAGTTCAACTTCCTGGTCGATCTCGGCGAGGGGTGGAACCCCGACCGGCCCGACGGCGGCTTCCAGGAGGTCAGCGGCATTGGGATGGAAGTGACCGTCGCCGAGTACCGCAACGGCAACGCCAAGGAGAACAGCGTGATGAAGGTCACCGGGCTCAACAAGAGTACGGACGTCACGCTCAAGCGCGGCGTGATCGGCTCGCTGAATCTGTACAAGTGGCTTGATCAGATTCGCAACGGTGATCAGAACGCGCATCGCACGGTAACCGTACAGCTGCAGAACGAAGATCACACGGCGGTGGTGCAGACGTGGAAGTTGCTGCGCGCCCGCATCACCAAGCACACGAGTGGTCCGATGAATGCCAAAGGCACCGACGTGGCCATGGAGGAGTTGGTGCTCGCCTACGAGCGACTGGAGATGGAGTGACATGCAAGCTGCCGCCAGACGGGAACTGCCTGGCATCCGCTTCGAGGGGCAGACCCGCGACCTCGACGAGGTCCTCCCACGCATGGACGTGGCGGTGTTTGTTGGCTTCGCGGAGACCGGACCCCTGCACCTGCCGGTGGCAGTGGAGGACGCACAGCAGTTTCAGAGCATCTTCGGCGGAAACGTGCGGCTGGCCTGGGATCGATTGCGGGGGCGCTGGACGTACGCCCATTTGGCGCCCGCTGTGAACTGCTTCTTCGCCAACGGCGGCGACCGCTGCTGGGTGGTTCGCGTCGCCGGCGAAGCAAGCTATAACCGACATCCCCTGCCGGGTTTGTTCCGTGTGGCCGAGGGGGCGTCCGGCATCGTAGAAGGGATCCGCGCGTACGCGCGGTCCCGGTGCAAGGGAAGCTGGTCCGACCGATTGCGCGTCAGCGCTCGCATCCGCACACAGCCGGCGTTCGTGAAGGAAGTGAACAAGCTCGACCCGTGTCAACTGGTGCTTGCCGTGGCCACCAGCCAGCGGCTGGGCGTGGGGGACATGCTGCGCATCGTCGCCCGGGACCGGGAGACCGCCTACCTTCCCCTGCTGACAACTCAAACCCATCCACGGGACCCGCTCATGGTCGTGACCGCAGACCGGGCCATCCTCGCCTACGGCGAGCCGGCCAGGCCGGGGGAGTGTCCGCAGCTGCGCGTGCTCGGTGGACAGGATGTCAGCCATTCTGTCGTTGAAGGCGCCCCCGCGGAAGTCCTTTCCTTGGATCTGCGGGTCACTTGGCCTGATGGCCTCACCGAAACCTTGTGCGGCTTGGGTTTGGCCGCCGGTCACGAACGCTTCTGGGGCGACCTTCCGACGGATTGTGAAGTGTACCAGCGCACCGCAGGCGGAACGGGCAGGGTGGTCTTCAGCGAAGGCCTTCCCGAAGGGAGGCGCTTCTCGCTCGCGGGCAATGACGTGGACCGGCGCGATGTCTTCATTCCCTGGGGATTGGCCGGCGACTTCACGGAGGGCACTCTGGCGGAGACAGGGCCGGCGTCGCGGCTCGAGCGCGACGGGCTTGCCGATTTCTCGGAGGCCCTCTTTCTCGACCGCGACTTGCGAGCCACCTCGGGGTGGGAGTTGATCGAGCACGCGGACTTTCTGCGCTATCGCTCGGTCGAGCCCCGGAGATTGACGGGCATCCACGCAGCCCTAGGGTGGAACGACTCGCCGGTCATCGACGAAGCGACGTTGATAGCTGTTCCCGATGCGGTGCACCGGCGCTGGGTGCGCCCGGCAGCGAAGAGCTCCAGCTGGTGCGTGCTGGAACTGCCCGCGAGGTCCGCGCAGGGAAAGCTGTTTCGCAATTGCGAGGCATGTGCGGTCCCCGCGGTGACCTGGGTCGATCCCGAGTTCCCCAATAATTCATCCTGGTTTCGTCTGAACTGGAAAGTGTCGAATCCACAGGGTGATCAGGAACCCACTTTCCGACTTGAGGAGTCGGCCACAGGCGACTTCTCCGTCCCCGATTCAATCCTCAGCATATCAGAGTGTTCTGTCGGCATCTTCGACAGGTCCCGCGGCGAGTACTACTACCGGGTTCGTGCTGAGCTGGATACAAGGCCCGGAGAGTGGTCGAAGACGCTTCGCGTCCAACTGCCGGAAGTGCGGGAGTACGAAGTCTCCGAAGGCGGCGAGGAGGAGCAGACTCTTCTCTCCGTGCACCAAGCCCTCCTGCGGATGTGTGAGGCTCAGGCCGGTCTGTTCGCGGTTCTCTCCCTGCCAGACACCTACCGGGCCGCGGCGGCGGTTCTCTATGCGCGAAGACTTGCCGAACAAGTGCTCAGTCCCGGTCGTGCGACGGCAGAGGCGGCACTCGAAGGGGCCGGGGCAAGAGTGCTCAGCTACGGGGCCATCTACCATCCCTGGCCGTCCGTTGCTCTCCCGGCCGGAGGCTGCCAGGACATTCCCCCCGACGGAGTTGCCCTCGGGCTGCTCGCTCGGCGGGCCCTGGAGCGTGGAGCGTGGGTGCCTCCGGCCAATGAGATCCTGCCGGGTATCGCAGCGCTGTCGTCGGCGCTGGCACCTGATCAACTGTTGATCCTACAGGATGCAAGGGTCAACGTGCTGCGGCGCGAACCGAAGGGCCTTACGATCCTGAGCGCCGACACATTGAGCCCTGACCGCGAACTGGGGTCGATCCACGTGCGCCGGCTGCTGACCCTACTGCGGCGTCTCGCGTTGCGGGCGGGAAACGAAGCGGTGTTCGAGGCAAACGGGCAAGCGTTGCGCAGCCTCGTCGAGCACCGCTTCGAGAACGTGCTGGCGCAGCTCTTTCGCAGGGGCGCGTTTGCTGGCGCGAGACAGGAGGACTCCTTTCAGGTGAACACGAATGCCGAGGACGCCCTCTCCGAGGGCAGCGCGGGCGAAGGACGCCTCGTCGTGGAGCTGAGGGTGCGCCCAGCCCAGGCCCTCCGGATGCTGACCATTCGGCTGATCCAGTCCGGCTCAACGGTGAGCGTGAGCGAGGTGTCTTAGTCATGCCCGCGAGCGACAAGCGCGCCTACCCCTTCACTGCGTTCAACTTCGAGATTCGCATCCACAAAGAAGGGGAAACGGCGCCGCTCTGCAACGGGGCCTTTGCCGAGTGCGACGGGCTGGAGGTCACCATGGAGGTGAAGAGCATCCGGCAGGGAGGCGACAACGCCCGTCAGATCCGCCTTGCCGGCCCAGCGGCACTCGGCCAGCTTACGCTCAAGCGGGGGATGACCGAAGGCTTCGACCTCTGGACGTGGTTCGCGCAGACGCTGGATGATCCGGGACTGCGGGCCGATGCGGAGGTCGTACTTCTGGCGGCCGACGGTTCGAGCGAGAAGGCGCGCTTTCTGCTCTCGCGCTGCGTGCCGATCAAGCTCAAGGCGCCGCCCCTCAATGCGCGGGAGGGCGCCGTTGCCATCGAGGAGCTGCAGATTGCCTACGAGACGCTATCCGTCAAGGGGGTTCCCAGCAAGCCGGCCGGAGGAGCGCCATGAGCCAATTCGCCGTTGCCAAATTCAGCGAGCTGGGATCCGACTTCAAGACCCCTAAGAAGAACGGCAAGACCGCAATCGTGCAGTTCAACCCTGAAACACTCAGGGTGAGCTACGCCAACCAGATCCAGAGTCCTTCCTCAGGTGCCGGCAGCCAGAGCGACGGATCAGCGAGCCGGCAGTACGTGGGCGCGGGTACGACCAAACTCTCGCTCCAGCTCTGGTTCGACGTCAACGCGCCGATGCCCGGCACCGAGGCGCCGGTGAACGACGTACGTCGTCTCACCCAACGGGTCACCGACTTGATGAACCCAGAGCCCTCGGGCAAGGACAAGGACAAGTACGTGCCCCCGGCAGTGCGCTTTCAGTGGGGCTCGTTCACCTTCGACGGAATCATTGAATCTTTGGAGGAGTCGCTCGAGTTCTTCTCCGGCGACGGAGTTCCCCTGCGCGCCAGCGTCTCCCTGTCCATGTCCCAGCAGAAGATCCTGTACATCGAATACAAGGGACCGGGGCTGGGCAAGCCGCGGGCTGCTCCCGGCACCCAGCCCCTGGTTCAGGCCGTCCGTGGCAGCACTGTCCAGGGCATGGCCGAGGCAGCGGGTCAAGGTGACAACTGGCAGGCAATCGCCGCCGCCAACGGGATAGAGAATCCCCGGCAACCTGCGCCAGGCCAATTGCTGAGCCTGGCGGGTTCACCCATGACCTCCGGAGGTGTTCTGCGATGAGCGTCGTAATCAACGAGTTCGAAGTCGTAGCCGAGTCACCCCCGGCGCCCGGCGCGCCCGAGGTCGAGCGTCCGCCGACGATGGCGCTTTCCCTGTTCGTACTGCAAGGCATGGCGCGCCAGCTGGCCGAGCGAGCGCTTCGCATCTGGGCCGACTGATCGATGGCTGGAGAAGCAGCCGTCCTGCTGCGCTCTGCGCGTCCGGCGCTCCTCGTCGGCGGCCGCGAGAGTTCTGCTCTCGAGGGGGGGCTCATCGACCTGGCGATCCACGAATCCGTGGAAGGGCTGTACCGCTGCGAGGCGCTCTTCAACAACTGGGGGGCGACCGCGGGTGGTACCGGTTATCTCTACTTCGACCGCCGCATCCTTGAATTCGGCAAACGCTTCGAAGTGCGGCTCGCGGGCGACACACTGTTCGACGGACGCATCATGGCGTTGCAGGCGGAGTTCCCGGAAGGCGCACCGCCACGGGTTCGCGTCCTGGCGGAGGACCGCCTGCAGGACCTGCGCATGACGCGAAGGACGCGCAGCTTTGCCGACGCCAGCGACGCAGACGTCGTCAGCCAGATCGCGCGCGATCATGGCCTCACTCCGCGGACCGACATCAGTGGCCCCGTCCACAAGGTGCTCGCCCAGGTCAACCAGAGCGACCTGGCGTTCATTCGCGAGCGGGCTCGCGCCGTCGGTGCCGAGGTCTGGGTAGACGACACGACGCTGGGCGTTGCGCCGCGAGCGCAGCGCCGCCGGTCGGGGCTGCGGCTCGTCCACGGCGCAAAGCTGAGGGAGTTCGCGGTTGTGGCGGATCTGGCTGGGCAATGCACTGAGCTGGCCTACGGCGGCTGGGATGTGGCCGCCAAGGCCGCTGTGAAGGGCGCAGCCGATGCCACGATCCTCAGGGGGGAACTGGGGACCGATGAGAGCGGCGCAGCGGTCCTGCGCGCCGCCGTCGGCGACCGGGCGCAGACAATCGCCCACGGCGTTCCCCACAACGCGGTGGAGGCCCGCGCCCGCGCCGAGTCGCACTTTCGAGCGCTGGCGCGTCGCTTTGTCGTCGGTCGCGGCGTCGCCGAGCCGGATGCCCGGCTGCGCGTCGGCGCCTCGGTTGAGCTGCAGGGACTCGGGCCCCTGTTCAACGGGACTTACTACGTGAGCGAGACGCACACGCTGTTCGATGGCGCCAACGGGCTGCGCACGGCGTTCGCCGGAGAGCGTCCCGGGCTGGGCCGGCCGTGAGAGGAGACGGCGAACGGTGATGTTCGAAGGCCTCGTCTTGGAGCAAGCGCTGGCGCCGCGGGGGCCGACAGGCCTCGGTGGCCGATGGTATGGAGTGTTTCCGGCCCTGGTCATAGACACGAAGGATCCGGACGGCCAAGGGCGTGTGAAGATCACGCTGCCCTGGGCGCCTGACAGCAGTGGAGGTCGATACGAGGCGTGGGCGCGGCTTGCAACCTTGATGGGCGGCTCAAACCGCGGGAGCTGGTTCGTGCCTGACACGAACGATGAGGTGCTCGTTGCGTTCGAGGGAGGAGATCCGCGCCGGCCCTTCGTGGTTGGCGGTCTCTGGAACGGCAGCGACCAGCCGCCGGAGCGCATGGATGGAGGAGGCAACAACTACAAGAAGGTGCTGCGGTCGCGCAACGGCGTGAAGGTCACCTTGGATGACCAGGATGGCCAGGAGAAGCTGCTCCTGGAGACGCCGGGCGGCCAGAAGGTGACGCTCAAGGACGGACCCGGAGTGGTGGAGATCATCGATAGCAACGGCAACTCGGTGAAACTGGAAGTCTCGGGCATTACCGTGAGCGCCTCTGGCAAGGTCACCGTCAACGCCAGTCAAGTTGCGGTCTCTGCAGGGATCGTCACGGTGGATGCGGGGATGGCGAGGTTCAGCGGCGTGGTGCAGGCGGACACCGTCATCACCAACTCCGTAATCAGCGCCTCCTATACCCCCGGTGCGGGAAACATCTGGTGAGGCCATGAGCCATACCCTGCGATGGATCGTGCCCTCTCCGCTGTGGGAGGGGATTTCCCCGGAAGCGCAGACGGAGTCCGGCGCTTTCGGGCGTCCGGCAATCCTGCGCTTCACTGATGATTCCTTCATGGAACAACTTCTCGCTCTTCTGGAGCGGAATCCGGCGGACCTCGCTTCACTCCAGGCCCGTCACGAAACGTGGCGCGGTCACGCGCCGGGTGCAGAGCGCCCCGGTGAACCGCAACCGACCCTGGTCACGAAGCTGAGTCGCATTGGCCTGGCGCGGAAGGCGCGAAAGGCGCGTGAAGCCCTGCGGGCGCGGCCTGCGGTCGTGGGCAAGCCCGCCGCCACGCATGTGCCCTACCAGCTCAAGCTCTATCAGCCGGCGAGCCAACGCTACTACCTCGTGGCAGCCCATCTCTCCTGCGCGACCGCGGGATTGCCCGACCGGCGGGTAGATGCGGGCCGGCAAGAACGCGTGGGCTTCGTCGTGCGACGGCTGCTCCCACGCAATGCGGCCTCTCTCGAGCCGGATGAACCTATGCCAACTCTGGATCCCAAAGACCTCGGCGATTGGGAGGAATACAGTCTTGCCGTCGGGCAGCGCGGCGAATGGCGTCCGACTTCCGGCCCTGTCCAGGTCCGGCAGGCGGGCGAGGAACTGCTCCCAATGTTCCCGCTCGTCTATCAGGAGACCGACGGCCAACCCCGCCGGCTCTTCGCAGGCCTGATCCCGGTTAGTCGACGCGAGGTCTACATGGGGGCATCGATCCGGACGGCAGAGGGCGCAGCCGGGGCGCCCGCTCAGGAAGACCATCGCTGGCTTCTGTTCCAGACGCGGGTGACCGAGCCCTGGAAGAGGCTTGTCGAGCGCGCCGCTGCCGCCAAAGCCATGCATGAGGCCTCGGAAGCAGAGAACGGGGAGATGCCCCGCTTAGTTCTCGAATCGTCTATCCGGGCCGTGCGGGAGCACGTACAGACTGTTTCGTGGTATATCGTCGCGGACCTTCTGGAATTGCTGCACGAGCACTTGCCCGAGGTGGCGCGGGCTGTGTTGGGGCAGGTGTCGCCCGCGTTGAAGCCATTCGGCGCGGACCTTGCCGCCGCCATCGATCGGATACGGCTTGACCCCTCTCTCAAGTCGCAGCTTCAGCAGCGGGCAAAGACTGCGGAAGGTGAGAGCCCAAAGGTCGCGGAGTCACTGGCCGAAGCGCTGCGCGCTATGGCCGGCTTGGTCCCTTCCCTGGAGGCGCGTTCGGCGGAGTCCTTGCGGGCAGACCTGGAGCGCGTTGACGTCGCGTACACGCACGAGAGTCCCGATCCCGGGTGGCCGGCATTCCTCTTTCCGCTGGCGGACTGCGAGAAGGTGGGGCCGATGCCGCCGCAACCCACTGGCGGCGGCGAAGACGACGTGGAAGCTCTGTTTGGTCATTTCCTGGAAGTGATCAAGTCGGCGCTCGCCGAGACGAAGGTGCAGTCCTCGCCGGCTGCGCCGATCGCTGCCAGCGCGGGAATCGACATGCGTGAGGGATGGTTCGTGCTGCGCTGCGTGTTCGAGCGCCCCGAGTGCGCGCCCCGACACACCGCGGTGGTGAGCGCCCCCACGGTGCCCTTCCAAATGGCGGGCTTTTTCGACCCCGACGCTCCCGCGCGCCCCATCCGCATCGGCCTTCCTGTCGACACGACGCCGGCGGGCCTGCGGAAGTTCGACAAGAACACAGCGTTCATGGTGTCGGACGTTCTGTGCCGCCAACTCAAGCGCTTCAAGGGCATCACGCTTGGCGACTTGGTGCGTTCAGTTCTTCCCTGGCCGCTGCACAAGGATCTTCCCGCGGATGGAAACGCCCCCTGCTCGAAGGAGGGTCCGAATCCTGGCATGATGTGCTCACTCTCGATCCCGATCATCACCATCTGCGCGCTGGTTCTCCTGATGATCATCGTCAGCGTGCTCGACTTCGTCTTTCGTTGGTTGCCCTTCTTCTCCGTGTGCTTTCCCCTGCGCGGCTTCGGGGCCAAGAAGGAATCGTGAGTATGCCTCTGGTGGATCCCGGGAAGGTCTTTGGACGAGGCATAAGTTTTCCGCCACGCGTGGGCGCGGACGGCAGGCTCGTCTGGTCGGAGGGTGAGGCGAATGTGCGCGAGAGCATCCGGATCATCCTCCTTACGGAGCCTCAGGAGCGCCTTCGTGTGTCATCCACCTTCGGCAGCGGCCTGCGGCGGTTTCTGTTCGAGCCCAACAACGCAGCCACCCGTACGCGCATCGCCCGGACCATCGAACAGGCAATCGCTGCGTGGGAGTCCCGTGTGCGCGTCGATTCCGTGACCGTCGAGGCGGACCCGGAGGACGCCGAGTCGGCCATCGCCACCATCACGTACCGGCTGGTTGCGACGCAAGTGCAGGAACGCGTCAGCCTGTCGGTCAAGCTTGCCGGGTGACAACCATGCCCATTCTGCCGCCCCCAATTGACGACAGACGCTACCGGGACATCCTGGAAGAGGCCCTGGCTCGCATTCCGGTGCACACGCCGGAGTGGACCAATTTCTGCCCCAGCGATCCGGGCGTCACCTTGATCGAGATCTTTGCGTTCCTCACCGAGAGCCTTCTCTACCGCGCAAACCAGATTCCCGATCGCAACCGCGTCAAGTTCCTGCAACTGCTTGGCGTGCCGTTGAACCCCGCTGCGTCCTCGCGCGGGATCCTCGGCATAACGAACGAAGTCGAGCCTCCGCAAGCTATAACTCTCAACGCAGGGATTGAGGCGAGTGCGGGCGAGATCCCCTTCCGAACGGAGCGGGGTCTCGACGTCCTGCCCGTGGAGGCCTGCGTCTACTACAAGCGGCCGGTGAGCGATCCTACTGGGGAACTTCGCAAGCACTACGACTTGCTTTATGCCTCCCTCAAGCAGGAGGGGGGCAGCGCAGCCGGCGATCTGGTGCTCTATGAGACCGTGGCCTACGAAGGGCGGGACGATCGTGGCATCAGTCCTGGGGAGGACACGGTAGACGGCTGCCTCTGGCTCGCGCTGCTCACTCCTTCCAGGATGACCCGGAAGGACCCGGCGTCCAGGCTGCGCGAGGAAGTCCGTGGGAAGATCGCCGGCAGAACCCTGTGTGTGGGGGTGGTCCCGGCGCTGGTCGATGCGGACCGTCGCCTCGAGCCTTCGGGCCGCGCGGCCCAGGAGCAGCCGTCGCTGCAGTTCCAGATCCCGCTGGTCCCTCGGGTAGGGGAGCCCTCCAGAGCAGGTCAACCGCGCTTGGCCGACTATCGCACGCTCGCGCACCGGGCGAGCGTCGACGTCCTCCAGGAACCCGGAATCGTGGAACTCGCCTTGCCTGGTGCGGATGACCTGGCCCTCTGGGAGGACCTCGATCCCCTGGAGTCCGGCAGCTGGAACTACCCTCCTGCCCTGGCGGACGGTGGTCTCGAGGGGCGCATCGTCACCTGGATTCGCGTCTCCTCCCTCAATGCGAAGAGTCGTGTGCTGTGGGTGGGGATCAACGCGGTCATGGCAACGCAACGAGACCAGATCACCAATGAGATGCTGGCCGATGGGACGGGCGAGCCGGACCAAGTGCGCCGCCTGGCCCATCCACCGGTCCTCCTCGATTCGGTCCGCATCTTCGTCTGCAGTCCTGGCGGCACCTGGGAGCCCTGGCGCCGCATCGACGATTTGCACGCTGCCCCCGGGGAAGTTGCAGCCAGGACCTCGCGCCTGACGACGGTCGTCACGGTCGACTCGTCCCGAGAGAGCGGCGTTCGGCCTTCCCTCTCGGCTTTGCCTGCCAAGGAACGTGCCGCCGATGTCTTCTGGGTGGACGCGGAGTCTGGTGAGATCCGGTTCGGCGACGGATTCCGGGGCCGTCGACCGCCGCCGGATGCCAAGATCAAGGCCACCTACGATCATAGCCGCGGGGCAGCCGGCAACGTAGGGCCGGGGACAATCAACATGGCTCCTTCCCTGCGCGAGGGACTCAAGCTCAGGAATCCCGTGCGCACCTGGGGCGGCTCCGCCGCCGAGCGCGTGGAGGAGGGCGAGAAGCAGGTTCCGCGCTTCCTGCAGCATCGGGACCGACTGGTCACCGTGGCGGACTTCGAGGCGATCGCCCTGCGCACGCCGGGAATCGATGTCGGGCGCGTCGAGGTGCTGCCCTCCTACAACCCAGACATCGCTCCTGACGCCGTCGGCAACGCTCCAGGCACGGTGACGCTGATGCTGATTCCCCGCTTTGATCCGGCGCATCCCAATGCCCCCGAGGCGGACCGCATGTTCCTCGACGCCGCATGCCGGTATCTTGATCCCCGGCGCGTGGTTACCACTGAGCTGATCCTCCGCGGACCCAAGTACCTGGACATCTGGGTCACCGTGGGCATCGAGGTCTTGGCGCTGGGGCGGAGCCCGGCCGAGGTGAACGAGGAAGTGAAGAGACGGTTGACGGAGTTTCTGTCGCCGCTGCGTGACATCGGTCTGGCGGACCCCGCCGAGACCCAACTCGTGCCCGAGTACGCCGACATGCGCAAGGGCTGGCCACTGCGCAAGGCAGTGTCCGCGCGCGAGCTGATGGCGGTCGCAAGCCGGGTACCCGGGGTGCGTCTCGTGAACGAGGTGCGTCTGGCCGACGCCACCGGGCAGGAGCAGCAGGAGGAGGTGAGCTTGGAGCGCCTGCAGCTTCCCCGGGTGGCAGGCATCGCCGTCGAATTGGGCGACGCACCAGCTCCGGCGGACCTGATCCGCAGCCAGACAGCGGTTGGACCCGCGGTTACCCCAGGTATCGGGAAGCGCATCGTGCCCGTGCCGGTGATTCCGAGGGAGTGCTGAACGCATGGACGCCAACGGCACTCGGTATCAGCTGCTGCTCGGGCGCGAGGACTGGGACGCGTGCTGTTGCGCTGCATTGGATACCGATCCTCGGGGCGCCTGGCTGCCGCCACGTCACGGGGATGCGCCACTGGAATGGAACGCGGACACATGCGAGGTGCTGCTGCGCGCCAAACCGTTTGTCCACACGCCGGCGCCCAGGGACGCGCGCCCCGATCTCGAGCGCGACCGGCGCGGTGCCGCCGTGGACATGTTCGGCAACTGGTACTGGGTTGATGAGACGCGCTCGCGTATCCGGGTGCGTTCCGCCGGCACCGAGCTCGTGTCGGATTTCTGGCCTGTCCCAGCCTCGACACCAACCTGCACGCCGGGTGGCTTCCGGGCGGCCGAGACCTCCCCGCCGCCGACCGGCGCGGAGTTCGGCGGGCTGGCGGTGACGTCGGATCATTTCCTGGTGGCAGGCACCCGGGCCCCAGCCGGCGTCCTGGTCTTTGACCTCTTCGCCGGCGGGCCGCCGGAACAGCTGACCTGGCCTGCCGGCGTGAACTTCGTCCCTTGGGATCTGGCAGCCGGGCCGGACGGCGGGCTGTGCATTCTCGACCGGGAGAACCAGCGCTACTGGTCCTTGGATCGCCGGTTCGAGGTGGTGTGTACGCCAGAGTCCCGGGTGGTGCAGGAGGAAGCCGACCAGACCTTCCAGCCGGTGGAAGGAGAGGCCCGCCGCAAGATCTTCCGTCGCACTTTCCCGATCGGCATCGACGTTGGCGGCGTCTCGACAGTCGGCGCCAATGCCCCGGCGGCCATCGAAGTGCTGGCGGATGGGACCGTCCTGATCCTGGACGGGCCGGCCAGCGGCTCCGCAGGCTTCTCGAAGATTCTGGTCTTTCGAGATGGCGCGTTCGTCAAGAACCTGGACCTCAAGAAGATGAGCGACCGTGTCGATCCGGCGGTTGCAACGAGCTTCTCATTGGTCGGCTACGACATGGCGTTCGTGGGCACGACAGCGCTGGCCGGCCACAGCGGCGTGCTGTACGTCGCGGATGCCGGCGGCAATCAGGGCTATGCATTTCGGCTTTCGATTGACGGGAAGGGCGACTGGCAACAGCAGGCATTGTCAGAATATCTGCCCATGCGCCGTTTCGGAGGGAAGGCGCTGGTGGTCTTCGGGGGGACGGTGTACTACGACTTCGCGGAGGCGTGGGTGCCTCTTGTGCAACAGTATCGCCCGCGTTACCAGCCTGAGGCCTGGCTCGACACCCGTCACTTGGACGGAGGAGAGCCGGACTGCGTCTGGCATCGACTCCTCCTCGATGCCTGCATTCCTTCGGGGAGCAGGGTCGAAATCTGGAGCCGCGCTGCGAACAGCCCCGAGCTGCTCGAGGCCGCTCCCTGGCTGAAGGAACCTCCGCTCTACCTGCGCGGCGACGGGTCCGAGCTGCCGTTTCTCCAACAGCCTTGGTCCACGTCGTCAGGCGCGAGGGGACGTGGCGACGGCACCTGGGAGCTCCTGCTGCAGAGAGCGCAAGGCCGCTATCTTCAGGTGCGGATCAGACTTGTCGGCCAGGAGCGGAGCACGCCTCGACTGCGGGCTCTGCGCGTCTATTACCCGCGCTTTTCCTACCTGAATGAGTATCTGCCCGCCGTCTATCGCGAAGACCAGCCGTCGGCGAAATTCCTGGACGGGTTCCTCGCCAACGTGGAGGGGATATGTACCAGTATCGAGGATCGCATCGCGGCCGCGCACGTCCTGTTCGACTGGCGCAGCGCGCCGGCGGAAGCCCTTGAGTGGCTGGGGAGCTGGCTGGGCGTCGCGCTTGACCCGGCTTGGAACGAAGAGCGCCGCCGGCTGTTCATCCGGCATGCCATGCTGTTCTTTCAATACCGAGGCACGGCTCACGGCCTGCGGCTGGCGCTGTCCCTCGCACTCGGTCCGCAGGTCGATGAGTCGCGCTTCGCAGTGCCCGAGCGGGTGGGCGAGGAGCGCTTCGGCGTCCGCATCATTGAGAAGTACCTGACCCGCAAGCTCCCCGACGTGCTGTTCGGCGACCCCGCGCAACTCGAGGCCCCGGCGGGCGCCGACGAACTCCGACCATGGAGGCCGGCGGATGGACGTGACGCGCTTCGGCGTCGCTATGCCCGCCTCCTCGGTCTGCCCACGAACGCGCCCCTGCCAGAGTTTCCTTTGGTGCCGCCGGTGGATCGACAGGCAGCGGGACTCTGGTCTCTGTTCTGCGAGCAAGTCCTTGGCTTCACACCCTGGGCCGCCGGCTTGGAGCGCGAAGCCTGGCAACGCTTCCTGGAAGCCCGCTATGAGAGTCTCGACAAACTGCATGACGCATGGCAGGCCCCATACCAGGGCTTCGAGGAGATCTTGCAGCCGACGAACCAGCCCCAGGACGCCGTCGTCGCCGACGACTGGGCGCGCCACATGCGCCAGGCAGACCCCCTGCGCACCCCTGGGGAGCGCCTTGATTGGCAGTCGTTCCTGCGCGGGCGCCACGGCGCGGTCTCGCAGCTCAATGCCAAGTATTCGACCGCGTGGGCGGCTTACGACCTTGTGCCGCTGCCGGACACGCTGCCGCCCGACGGGCCGGCGCTCGAGGACTGGTTCCAGTTCGAGGCCGCGTTCCTGGCGATCCGTGGCACTGCCCACCGCTTCAGCGTCCTGCTGCCCATGCCGACCGACAGTGATAGCTCGCCCGCGGAGCCGGGCCGTCGTCTGGAACTGGCCCGGCGCATTGTCGGACTGGAAAAGCCGGCACACACCGTCTTCGATGTGCGCTTCTATTGGGCCATGTTCCTGGTCGGGCAGGCGCGCCTTGGGCGCGACACCCAGGTCGAGCTGGGGATTCGTGAGCGGCTGCTTCACGCCCTGGTTCTCGATCACGGCTATGTCGGCGAGGGCTACCTCTCCCCTGCGGCCAGCGAAAGCAGGAGCGAGCGGCAGATCCTCGGTCGGAACCGTCTCGATCATTGAGCATCCGGAGCGGGGGGAAGAACATCTTGTCAACGGCAGTAGCAACACGGGAGAGCAACGATGAGCTGCATCGCTTCTGATACGGTTAAGGCGCAGGCGAGCGCACCGGTCCCCAACAAGCACGTCAACTACGTCCAGGGGATGGTGCTCGGTGTGGACGATTTCATCCAGGAGTTCGCCTATCATGCCCATCGCGTCCGGTGGTTGGCGCGGGATGCGATCGGCTACGGCACGGTGCGCGGTCTCGCGGTTACGGTCATCGAGGATACCGGACTGGCCGCGGAAGAATCGAATAAGTGGAAAGTCGAGGTCACAGGGGGAGCAGCCCTCGATCCCTGTGGCCGGCTCATCTGCGTGCCGTCTAACCAGTGTGGCTTCCTGAACGAGTGGCTGAGAGACAACCAAAAGGCGGCAAAGGCGGCGCTCACCGAAAGCAATCTGCTCGACCTCCACCTCACCCTTTCCTATCGGGACTGTCCCACCGACACTCGACCCGTTCCCGGAGAGCCCTGCCGCAGCGAGGAGGAACTCGCGAAGCCCTCCCGCATCGCCGACGACTTCCTGCTGGAGCTGACTCCCGAGGTGCCGAAGCAGTGCGAGGAGGACGGGCTACGGTCCTTCACGAGCTGGTTGCACGCCATACCTGTCGCAAGCGGCCCCTCGAGCGATCTCAAGGCCTTCCGCACGGCTGCCGAGAAGTGGACTCCGGATGGACCCGCCCCGCCCGCGGATCTGACGGTGGCACCTGAGGCTGCGCAGACCTACTGGCGCGAGGCACTGCGCATTTGGGTCACCAAGCTTCGTCCGACGTTCAATGGACGCACCTGCAGCTGTACGGCTCCTCTGAAATCCAGCGACCCCAGCGACCGGTTGCTGCTGGCCACCCTCCGCTTGAAGGTGGAGTCCGGCGAGCGCATCTTTGTCACAGCGCCCCCGGATATCGACGAATCATTCCGCCCATTCCTTGTGCAGACGCGCGGGCTCCAGGATCTCTGGACAGGCCCTCGCACGGTTGGCTCAGGGGAGCCAGAGCCGGTGCCTTCCGGGTACCGCGTGGTGGCGGCGGGGAGGATCCGTGGCAGGTTCGCCGACGGTGATCCCACGGTGTTCGGTGGGCTGAAGGTCGTCGACGTTGCAAAGGGGCGAGTCAAGTTCTCTTTTTCCGGATACTCGTTTCCCGACGAGAGGAACCAGTACGTTATCAAGGCCCTCGGCGCGTACAACCCGAAGCTTCCGGTCCCGGCAGTTCGCTTCTCCAGTTTCGAGGATGACGGATTCGTGCTGCGAGTGACCCGGGGCATCAATGAGGTGGAGGTCGAGTATCTCCAGAACATGGAATTCATGATCGAAGTCAGCACGTTTTGGGCCCAGCCCTGAGGTGAAAGGAGGCGAACAATGGCGGCCAAAGTCCTGCAGGAGGCGATCCTCGAGGGCGGGATCCGCTCGGTCAACTTCTTCAACGGCCGACTGCTCACCGGTCAGGACCTGAGCCGCGAGCAGGAAGCGCGGCGCAAGGCCGACCGGCGCGCCGCGCAAGCGTCGGGCTACGGCATCATCTGGGGCCTTGAGGTCTCAGACGAATCGCCCGAAGCGGACGGACAAAGCGTCCGAATCCAGCCCGGGCTCGCGGTCAGTCGGAGCGGCCGCACGCTCTTTCTCGAATCGGCAACCGACGTTCTGCTCGGCCGGCGCGCGCCGCCCTGCGTGGGCGCGGCGCGTACCTTCGACGACTGCGAACGTCTCAAGAGCGGGACATATGCCGCCAAGGAAGGCATCTACGTGCTAACCATCGCGCCCGCAGAAGACCGGGAGGGCACGGCGTTGAACCACGCCCTCGACGACGCGGTGGTGCTCTGCCGTACCGACGCTCTGGTAGAGGCCGTGCAGTTTCGCCTGCATTCCCTCGACCAGTACCTCACGGATGTGGATGAGGCCATCCGCCAGCGCACACCCCAACCCGAAATAGCGGGGCGTCTGAGCCTTATGCGCAATCGCGTTGCCCACCGCTGCTGCGGCGTCGATGCGCTGCGCGCCTTCCTGGAAGATCCCCTGGCCGAAGGCGGGGCACCTACCGGCCTGCTCGCGCAGATCGAGGGCAGTCTGCTGACCCCCTGCGACGTCCCGTTGGCGATCATCGCCCTGCCGACCGCTTCGGCGAAGCCTCGGATTGAATTCCTGGACCTCTGGTCCGTCCGGAGGCGAATGACACGTTGGAGTGCTGCCGGACCATGGGGAATGGTCATCGGCGACCGGCGTCAGGCCGAGGGCGAAGCACTGTTCCTGCAGTTTCAGGATCACGTTGCGTGGCTCGAGCGGAGAGGTGACGCCGTCAAGGCGGTTGCTGCAACACAGCGCTTCGATTACCTGCCTGCCGCCGGCATCCTGCCGATGCCTGGCAACACCAAGGAAGACGAGGCGGCCCTCGCCACGTTCTTTGGCGGACTCACGGTGCGCGGCCCGGCCTTCATCGAGGGTGCGCGTCTCGAGCCGCTCTTGCGCGCCTCGTTCGCCTACCCGCCGATCGACCTCGCCAGCGGCGAGTTGATCTGGCTCTACTGGGTGCGCGAGAACCGCGTGGCGATCGACTCCCGGACGAAACCCATGCCGCGCGCCGCCCTGGTGTTCACCAGCGGGCACATGCCGTATCAGGCGGATGCGCGGTTCGACGTATCGAAGTGGGACTACGCCAATCTGGCGCTCGACGTGTGAGCGCAGTCCCAAGTAGGCACAGGAGAGGAGGCTCTGATGGCATCCGGTCTAGAGAAGGCCATTCGGCTGAGAAAGCCAGGGGAGATGGTGGTCTCGGTCAGCGAGATCCTCGACAATCTCGACGACAAGCTTACGTCCGAGGAGAAGCAGAAACTCCTGGTCGCAGTTATGAGCCAGCGCAAGGAACAGGTGCGCCCCGGGGACCTAATCACCGCGGATCTGCTGAACCAGGTCCTCGCGGACGTCGCCGACCTGCAGTTGAGGGTCGTCAAGATCGAGGCCGGCTGGCAGCCGGACACAGAGACCGTAAAGATTCTCGAACCCAACCCATCAAGCACACTTCGTATCGGGGACCCGCTTGTCATCGTCGGCGTGAACTTCGGATCGGCACCTAGGGTGATGTTGGAAGAAGCTCTAATCACAGGATTCGAGTTGGGAAGCAACGAGCGTATGCTCATCATCAAGTCGATTCCGGCTATTCAGAACATCCCCGAGAAGGGACGGGCGGTCCTGCTCACGGTGACCAATCCGAGGAAGGGCTCTGATTCGACGACCTTCACGCTGGCACAGCCGGAGCTGACGATGCCGACCGGGACCTTGCAGGTGTGGCGCAACGGCACCGTGAGCGATGCGAAGCTCGTCGCCGGCAAGAGCTATACGTTCCCGTACCGCATACGCGCTGTCGCAACCTTAGACGAAACGTACAACCTGGGCGCGGCGATAGATGCTGGCTGGTCGGCCGTCGCTGTCGACAAACCGGATATGACGGGAAAGGTGATTACCAGCATCCCGATACCGAAGGGGACGGTCATCGTTGACGGCACGACCGTGGATCTTGGCGTGCGAGTCACGATTCCAATGGGGATCGCGAGCGGGTCGATCGGCCGTATGCACCTTACGGTGACTTCGCAGAAGAACTCCGCCTTGACCAGAACATCCAGCGACACGGAACTGGTGGTCGACGGGCCACCACCCGGGGCCTCGGCAATCGCGATCGCTCCCAACAGCGTAACCTCGCCCGGAAGCATCGAGCCCGTGACCGGGCAGGCGCCGGTCATTAAGGTGCCCGCCACGGGACAACCCGCCGACGAAGTCGACGTCACTTTTCTCGCCACCGTTCCCGCCAACGGCAAGTACAGCATCAAAACGCCACTTACGTTCGAGGGGAATCCAGCGGGATGGTCGGCGAACGTCGTCGGTGCATCGGCAGGTTTGTCGTGGACGGTGCCGGATGAGACTTTCGTCGTCACGATCAAGGCGCAGACTGGCGCGACCGCGGCGAAACTCAAACTGAGGATCGTCTCGGACGCCAGTGCGGCGGTGTTTGGAGAACTCGAACAGAACGTCAAGCCAAAATGGACAACATAGATAGAAGGAGGCTACCAATGGCCAGTACCTTCCGTACCAACGCTGAACAGTGCGGCAAGCCAAGGAAACTTCATCTGTGTGCGGCGGCAGCCGTGTTGCTCGCCATGTATGCGCCCGCGCTCACACGTGCGGATGAGAAGCTGTGCGCCAACTACAACTACTCCGCGGCACCCACAATTGACGGTGTCATTGCAGGAGACAACGGATGGCGGTACAGCAATATGTACGTGTTCAACAACGGCGTCGATACGCCGCACGCGCGGTTGGAGATGACCCGTGACTCGAACGCCCTCTACTTCGCGCTCGAAATCAATAACGATCCCACATTCGATCGCGAAGACATTATCATCCTGACGCTCGCGCCGACCAGCGCGGCGTCGACTCACCGCCGCATTCACATCTTTCCCGTTGCTGAGAATGTTGGCAACCAGCTATCTGCGCCGGGAGGACCACCGGTGGAAGTGAAGTACTGGACGAATAGCAGCATGTGGCTTAATGCCCCCAACCAGACACCTCCGACCTGGCTTACTCGCAGTAGCGGCGGAGGTTGCCGAAATATCTGCGTGACCTCTTCCAGCTCGGCTCTGGCGATGAAAAGCTATTTCGTGGAGATCAAGGTTCCGATCTCCACGAATCCAGACCAGGGCGTAGAGCTTCCGAACACCGGAGATTTCGGCCTCTACTTCAACATCATCCGGGCGAAGCCCGGTGCGAGCCCCGGCAGCAAGGAGGGACTGGACGAGCTGCGCTGGCCGTCCACTGCACCTGCGATCTCCGCCAATCCTGCATTGCGGATCACCCGCGTCGAAACCAACACTCCGCTAGTCGCAACCTGGGGACAGTCGAGTCTTCAGGGGCCCTGTTCCGGGATCAGCATGAACAGGGCGTATACGAACAACGCAAGCCCGAGCGCGATCAACTACAACAGCACCAATAACATCTTTTCGGTCGAGTTGATTAACACTGGTACCGCTGACGGTGTCGGCGTCACTGCGCAATTGAAAGCCGCCCGCTTCGGCCTGCCAGGCATGAATGATTACCAGCCTTACCCCGCACCGTCGACCTGGCGCAATCCCATAGGTCCGAGCGGCGTCATTGCCGCCAACGGTGGGACTGTCACCCTCCAGACGCCCCCGTGGGACATCCTCAACGATCCCAATCGCGCAAGCTACGTGGGCAGAACAGACGCCTGCTCGATCATCGAGCTGTCCACCACCCCGCCGAGCGGTTCGCCACCCCCGGTTGCCACCACACTGATTTCGAACCGCTTCGGCTCACTCAACATGCACTTCGGAAATGCATCGAAATTCGAGCACACTGCAGTGCTTGGAACCAACGGCTACGAGATGCCGGCCGACGGTTCCAACCTGCAGCGCTTTCAGCTGCTGGTGTCCAAGGAGACCGACGCGGAGATCTTCGGTAAGCCGGAAGTTACTCATGCAGATCCGCGCAGAAGGGCCTTCAGCCATGACATGAAAGGAACATACCTCGAGAAGAGGACGAGATTCCTGCGCAAGACCGTGTGCGGATACCGCGAAACAGGTCGGGAAGTCATCGTAGAAGGTACGACCCTGCGGATGCTGGAAAGCGCCAATTGCTACGGCTATCTCATCGGACACGACGGACCCCTGGCGGAATGGGAAGACCAGATCATTGCCAAGGGCGGGGGCAAACTCGAGGCGGCCCGCGGCAATCCAAATCTGTTCTATGCAGCTGTGGAACACGGACGGTCAATGGAGCTGAGTACGTCCGTGGAGGCTCGCGAACAGCCTAGAGGGCCTTGCACTTGCGGCGATTGGAGGTGCGTGATGGGAAGCCCCCGGTAGGCTTTCGAGTGCAGGGGCCTCCGAAGAAAGAACCAAGTATGGCGCTGAAGGAGGGCACATGGCAACACCGCTGAGCCATCCGCTCCTCTACTGGGGTGGCGCGGTGTTGGTGACGCTCGGCGCCGCTGGATGGCTGGCGGCGCGTGAGCGGCTGAGCCCCTGGACCATGCTCATGGCCGGCGCGGCAGCTCTGCCCGGCGCCGTGCTCGGCGCCAAAGGGTACGCGCGGATGGTTGGACCCGCGGGGGCAGGCGAGCCGACGCAGGCCGGCGGCGCCGTTGGTGTCTTCGCAGGAGCGGCTTTCTTCGCCTGGCTCCTGCTTCGCTTGCGGGGGACACGGTTTCTCGACTACGGGGACGCGGCGGCCCCTGCCGTGGCGCTCGGATATGCGCTGTACCGCATCGGCTGCCACTTCAACGGTTGTTGCTTCGGTACGGTCACCGACGCTCCGTGGGCGGTGACCTTCGGCCCGACGACGGAGGCGTTTGCAGCCCAATTCGGCGGCGGGCTGATCCCGCCCTACGCCGAGCAGACGCTGCCGGTTCATCCCGCTCAGATCTACCACGCCGCTGCAGGACTTGCCGGCTGTGCGTTGTTGCTGCGCATGAAGCACGGACGACCCGGGCTGCGGTTGTCCGCCGCATTCATCCTTTATGGTGTGACGCGCTTTGCGATCGAGTGTGTGCGCGGTGATGCGCGGCCGATCCTGGGCCCGCTCGACGCAAACCAGCTTGCATGCATCGTGCTCGTCGCGTTGGGTGGGCTCTTGAGGGTGTCGCACATGGTCCCGGGGCGGCCGGCGGACCTCCCGCAAGAGGTCGTGCCATGAACCTCACTGGGACGACTGATCGGACAGAGGTTAGGCGGCTGCGCCTGCGGACTTGGGGCGGTGATCCGTTCCAGACGAGGCTACGGGCGGACGCCGTGCTGAGTTCGCTCGACCTGCGCCCGCCCGGCGTCCCCCCGTCGGCTATACTGGTGGTTAGGAGCCTGCCCGACCCTCTGCCCGGCCGGTTATCGCTGGCGCGCCATGGGTCGGCGCCGCCCTCCGAATGGCGCACGGCTCTCGTCAAGGACCTCGATGCTGTGGCGCGCCGCGCCGTGCGACCGGCACTTGGGGCGATCACCGCCGGAGCGGAGGCGGTGCTGTTCGCGGACCCGGCAGAGTTGTTGGCCTGCCTGGCCAGGGACTGGCTCAACGGCGTCGCCGGTACGCGCTGGTGGTGGCGCGCCTTGTTCCGGGATGCAGCCCCGGGGTTCTTAGTGCGCAGTGTGTGGACCGAAGAGGCGCGAGCGGCGCCAGAAGCTCTGGAGCGCCTGGCTGCGACTCGGGAAGCAGTTCCCTTCGTGCTCTCTCTGCCGCCGGAGGCCGCGCGCGGAATCCTCGACGAGGTGCTGCGCAGCCACGCTCTGGTGCCGCTGCAGGTGGCACTAGATGCGCCCGTGTCCGTGGCGGACCCCGTCGTGGATACGGCGCGGAAGGGTAAGTGGGCACCGTACGCCGATCCCGCGCCGCCGCCCGAGATCGTGGTTCGAAAGATACCCGAGGTCCTCGCCGCGGCGATGCCGTCGGCGCAACGGACATTGCTTGCAGTCGGACTGGCCCTGGTCCGGCTGCCCGGCGAAGCGAGGACCTCCGCTTTCGCCCACGGCGTTGGGCGCTGGCTTCACGGTGCGACGAACGATCCGCAGCTCAGGCCCGCGGTTGGGCCATCCGCCGTGCCCCCTTCATCGGCACGTGCGGCCGGGTCGTACCGCGCACCTACACCATTCGCGGCGCGGGCCCACGCGGTTCCCGCGCATGCTGATTGGGCGCAGCGGCGCCGCGCTTCAGAGGCACCGAGAGTCACGCAATACTCCGGAGGCGTGCCTGCGGGGTCGAGGCCTTCCGATTGTCCAGCTCTGACGCCGCCTGTGGGAGCAGTACTCGAGCCCGCCGTTCATTCTGGGCAAGAGGCGATCACAACGGCGTTCGGGGGGGTCTTCTGCCTTATCAACGCCGGGCTCTTCCTGAAGCTCTACGGCGATTTCACGACGCCGCTCGAACCCGGGATCGAGCTCCCGCTCTGGGATTTCCTGGCGCTGGCTGGCGAATCCTTCTCCAATGGTGCCCTGCGCACGGATCCGCTCTGGGGCCTGCTGGGCGACCTGGCTGGACGTGGCCCCGAGGTGGAGCCCGGCTCCTCATTCGTACCTCCCTGCGCCTGGCGCATCCCGCAGGACTGGCTGGTGCCCTTCATTTCCCATCACGGTGCTATGCGCTGGCGCGAGCAAGGCGGCCAACTCGTGGTACGGCATCCGGCGGGCTTCCCAATACTGGACGTGGAGCGGGAAGACTCTCCTCCCCGAAAGCAGCTGCAATCGGAACTGCGACCGTACCGAGGGCTCTTGAAGTGTCGAATCAAACCGGCGCGAGCACTCCGGACGAGGCCGTCCCCCTCGCCGGTTGCGCGCTGGTGCGGCTGGGTGATGCCCTATCTGGGAAGCCGGATTGCGCTGGCCATGAGACGGGCCGGCGCGCGCCGTGCCGCGGGGGATGTCCTGGTGCGCCAGGCGGCGCGCGTGGTGTTGAGTGCGGCAAGAGTGGACATCCATCTCCAACTGGCTCGGCTGCCGATCGAGGTGCGCCTTGCCGGTCTGGATCGCGACCCCGGGTGGGTCCCGTCGGCAGGTCGCGGCATCCGGTTTCACTATGATTGAGTCTTGCGACGTCGCCTCAACCACGGTCCTCTCGACCGGGGATCTCCCCCGTGATCCGGAAACGCACTTCCGGCTCTGCCTGTACTCGGCGGTGCTGCGCGTGGTGGCACGCGCCGTGGCAGCGCACGGCTCCTTTGAGGCCGCCTTTGCGGCATATCCCTTTCTCGCCGGCTACAGCAACCAGCTCGCGGACCACGGTCTGGGGGGGATGTCGATCGAACATGCACCTGCGCGCTGGCACCAGGCGGTGAGGTCCTGGGAGGAGGAATATTCCGCCCACCTTCCGATGCGTGCATTGCGCGAATCTCTCGGTCTCCGCGATGAGGAAGTCTCGTTGCTCATGGGCATCGGGTTGCCGGAGGTGGACGCGCGCTTTGGTGCGCTGTTCGAGCAGCTGAACGGCACCGCGGGTCTGCGTCGCCCGACAGTCGGGCTCCTTTCGGCGTGGTGGGCCGATAGCATGGATGTCGGTGTGCTCGTCCGCAGGCTGCTCGAGGACGGGCTTGTGGCAACAGTCAACCCGGAGGCCCCGCGCGCCGAGTGGCAGCTCACGGTTCCCCCGTTGATCTGGGATGCGATGCAGAATCGTGTAGTCGTGAGCGGCGGACCGTGGATCTGCCACCATCCGGTGACGGAGCTGTCATCACCTGCCTCGCTGATCCTCGATGAGGGCACTCGCCGCCGCCTTGCTGCGATTGCCGCATTGCTCGACCGTGGAGGCGAGGCGGAAGCCGTGATCATTCGCGGGGCCAGGGCGAACGGGCGTCGCACTGCGATGGGCGCGTTGGCATGCGCCACGGGTCGCGGCGTTCTCGAGGTTCGCGCCATGGCGCAACCGAGCGATCCGCGGTGGCGCACCGTGGGACCCCTGGCCACCCTGCTCCATGCCATGCCCGTGATCGTCGCCAACCCTGCGCCGGGGGAGACTGTCGAACTGCCTGACCTTTTGGCCTATCGGGGGCCCGTCGGAGTGACGCTCGGCCGCCTAGGGGGGGTCAGCGGCACTCCGGTGCGTCAGGCTGTCTCCCTGGAACTCGGGCTTCCTGGGATCGAAGAGAGGCGCGCCCATTGGGAAGCGGCGCTGGCCGGCCGCACGTGCGGGGAGTTGGACGTGATCGCTTCGCGCTTCCGACTCACGCGAGGCAACCTGCGGCGCGCAGCGGCGGTGGCCGTCAGGCTCGCCGCCCTGGACGGACGCGCCAGCGTGCTCCGCACCGACGTGGAGGCGGCATGCCGCAGCCTGAACAGGGAAGCGCTCGAAACCCTGGCGACCCGGATTAGCGGCGACGGCGATTGGACGCAATTGGCCGCGCCGCCGCAAACGATGACGAGTCTCCGCGAGTTGGAGACCCGATGTCGGCACCGCGAAGTCCTGGGTCGATGCGCCGGCGTTCTGGCGGCGCCGAATCCGGGGGTGCGCACCCTGTTCAAGGGGCCGAGCGGCACCGGTAAGACGTTGGCAGCCAGGCTGCTCGCCACCGCACTGGGCATGGATCTTTATCGACTGGACCTGTCCGCCGTGGTGAACAAGTACATCGGCGAAACCGAGAAGAACCTGGAGCTGGCGTTTTCGCGCGCCGAGGAGCTGGACGTGATCCTCTTGATCGACGAGGGCGACGCCTTGCTTACCAGACGTACCGACGTCAGCACCGCGAACGACCGTTACGCCAACCTCGAGACCAACTTCCTGCTCCAGCGGCTCGAATCCTATACGGGCATCTTGATCGTCACGACAAACGCCGGCGATCGCATCGACGGGGCCTTCGCCCGGAGGATGGACGTCGTCGTGGAGTTTCCACTGCCTCAGACCCAGGAGCGCTGGTCCATCTGGAACCTGCACCTGCCCGCGGGCAACGGGATCGACCAAGGGCTTCTCTGGGAGATCGCTGACCGCTGTGCGCTCAGCGGCGGCCAGATACGCAGCGCGGCGCTGCACGCGGCTCTGTCGGCGGTGGACCGCGGCGATGACGTGAAGGACCAGGACATTGTGAGTGCAGCGCGGCGCGAGTACCGCCGCTCCGGCGCCGTCTGTCCGTTGCCTGGCAATCCCTGAGGCACAGGACGATGGCCGTTGCTGCTCCCGCCAAGAGCCCTGCGGCTGCAAAAGCGGCCCCGGCACCCGCCCTGCTCGCAAAGGCGGCCCCAGCTCCTTCGACCGGGCAAGCAGGAGGGCCCGCGGTGAAGTTGAGCGCGTCTGCCGCCATGGGTCTGGAGCTCGCCCCTGGTGTGCTCGAGCTCAAGGGGATGGGCGCCCAGTTCAAGCCGTCACCCGCGATTTCGGGCTTCCTCGCGGGACGCAGGATCGCCGCCGTCAACGCCAGATTCGGTGGCATCGCCGCCGGACCCATCGAAGTCGAGACGGTCCAGGACGGCAAGTACACTGTGAAGAATCAGCGGATGCCGCTGCGACATCCCCTGTTCGCCCGCATCGGCGAAGCAGCGCCGGGGATTGCGCCCTGTCTGGTGATCAACGTCAGGGACAGCACCCTGCAGGGCAAGGTCGGGCTTGCCGCAGGTGCCAAGGTCGATTCGCTCGAGGCCTGGCTGAAGAAAGGTCCCGAGATCCTGGGGTTGTTCGGCGTCTCGCTCACGTCGGGCATCGAGTGGGTCAACAGGCTGGAGGGTGGCAGCCTGCGCTTCGGCGCGAGCGGGGTGCCCATGCGCCTTGGCCAGGCGTTCTCCGGCACGTTCACTCTGGTTGTCGTCGACGAGAGCATCAAGTTCGAAGGCGGCGCCGACTTCAGGGTCGGTGGGCTGGCCCAGGGGAAGCTCCGGCTTGAGCGATCGCCGGAGGGAGTCGTCACGGGCACGGCGGCGGTTGGCCTCACCATGCCCAGGAACCTGAGCGGCAGCGTGGATGTGACCTGGGACGGGCGGGCCATCTCCGGCGAGGGCAAGGTCGGCTACAAGGGGGAGAAGCTCTCGGGCGAAGTAACCCTGCGGCTCATGGAAAGGGGTGAAGCAGCCCGTCTGGAGGCGGAGAAGAAGGCTCCGGAAGGAGGCGCGAAGTCACCGGCAGCCGCGGGCGGCGGGGCTGTGAAGGGCAAGGTGGACTACGTGGTTTTCGGCGAGGGTGACCTTACATTCGCCTTCACCGAGTGGCTCAACGGCAAGGCCCGCGTGATCGTCGATCCCAAAGGCTATGTTACGGTCATCGGCAAGATCACCCCTCAGAAGGAGTTCATCCTCTTCCAGCAGAAGGACTACGAGCGCCGGCTGTTCAAGGTCGAGGCGCGGGCGTCCTACGGCCTGCCGGTCGTGGGGAATATCTTCGTCTTCGCGAACGTCAGCATGAGCGCGTTCGCAACCCTGGGGCCCGGCAAGTTCTACAATATCGTGGTCGATGGAACGTACTCCACCGATCCGGAGAAGGCCAAGAGCTTCAGCATTCGCGGCACCCTCAACATCTCCGCTGCGGCGGGCCTGAAGCTCCGTGGGGAAGCCGGAGCGGGGCTCGAAGTTCTGGCACATGACATCAAGGCCGGAGCTGGCGTAAACGGCATCGCCGGCATCAAGGGCTACGCCGAGGCGACCCCCGTCATCGGCTACCGGGAGAAGGCGATGCCGGGCCAGGACAAGAAGGGCGAGTTCTTCATCCGCGGCGAGCTGGAAATCGCGGCCCAGCCCTTCCTCGGTCTGAGCGGCGACCTGTTCGTCGAGGTCGACGCGCCCTGGTGGTCGCCCGTGCCGGACAAGCGCTGGACCTGGCCCTTGTTCAACAAGGAATGGCCCATCGGGGGTTCCCTCGGCGTGGGCGCTTCCGTGGACTATGTGTTCGGCTCCAATGAGTGGCCCAAGCTCGACTTCAAGCCCGTGGAATTCGATTCCAGCAAGTTCATGTCGGACCTCTACGCCGACAAAGCGAAGTCCGGCTCGGGCAAGGACAAGGAGTCCAAGGGCAAGTGGGCGGAGAAGAACGCCAAGGCCACCGACCCGCCGCCGAAGAAGCCGCCCGTGGGCAACGCCAAGCCGGGCAAGGGCGTCGACCCGCCGCCAGCCAAGTCCAGGGTGCAGCCTGGGGGCGGAGGCAAGCGAGCCAAGGCGGCAGATCCGAACGCACATACCAAGGAAGGGAAGACCGTCAAACAGCTTCAGGACGAAGCGACCAAGAGGGGAAAGAAGCCGCCCGGCGGAGAGGTCAAGGCGGGCACCGCGAGGCAGGGAGCAAGCGCGAAGGGGAAAGATAAGGAATCGCGCGATGAACAGGTGAAGCAAGCGCTTGCGGCGTTGGACCAGGTGACAGCTCGCTATATGCGAGACGGTGCGAGCAAGGAGACCGTGGTAACCGGCGTGAAGTCGGTGCGGCGCAAGTTTCCAAAGGTCTTCAGGTCCCTCGAAGTGACTGATGGCGGCGCTACTTGGGACTATGACTACGAAATGAGTCCAGGCACCAGGAAGAAGGGAGCGAGGAAGTCAACGGAATCAAGTCCAGGGCCCAGACCGACTTCAATCTCACGCAAGACCGCAACATTAGCATCCGATACGGTCGGGACGGAGATGACCATAGACTGGTTGGATTCACAATACCCAATCAGACATCCTGGCTCTCCTCCCAAGTCGGGCGTGCAGTCACGACTTATGGAACTCCTAGTTACGGATCCCAGCCAGCGGAGTCCGGACAAGTTCATCCGAGGTCATTTGCTCAACGAACATCTCGGTGGCGAGGGAGAAGCGCATAATCTATTCCCAATCACCGGTAACGCGAACAGCCAACACCTGCATTCTACCGAGAAGAAGATCAAGGAGTGGGTGAAGAAGCCGGATCAGTGGGTATGGTACAAGGTAAAGGTTGCCGCGATCGACGCGAAGTTGGATTCGAGCCGCAAGGACCAGAACTATGTGGACTGCACCCTGAACTGCCAGGCCGTGCTCAAGGACGAAGCCGGGAAGGAAAGAGAGAGCTTCAAGAGCACGATCGAGTCAAAGTACAAGGAAAAGAAGCAGGCGACCGTCGAGAGACCACCGTGAGCGGCGAGGCCGTGGTTCTTGCCGGAGCGATACTCAGTTCACGTGTCATCCGGGTCGATATGGTTGCCGCCAGATAAGGGGGGGGGACGGACAATGGAGGAACAAAAGCAGGCTTGGGAGTTCGTCAAGGAGCTTCCGCAGATTCTCGATCAATACAGCAACTACTCCTACCCGTTGCTGCTCGTATTGCTCATCGGCGGCCTGCTGATTCTGGGCATCCACCTGTACCGAAGGAACGGGGGCGCGGAGAGTCCGAGCGGCGTGATGGTATTCCTTGGTTCAGCCCTTTGCTTCCTCGCCTTGGGCGGATTCTTTCTGAAGTACGTCGGCGCCCGTCAGGCCGCACTCGCGCTAGAACGCGCTCGGAACGAGTTCATTGCGAAGCATCGGGCCCCCGACGGCGAGCACTGGCTGATGGTCTTTGACTTCTCCCTGCCCCCCGCGTTGAGCGATGAGACGCGCAGCATCTATATCGGGCGCATCGGCCGGTTGGTGGATTCCATGAACGAAATCCTGCTCGAGGATCTTCCTCCGGTCTTTCGCCAGCCCCGGGCGGTCCGCGTTGAAGAGACGGCCGTCAGTCCCTGGCAAACAGGCGTCGGAGACGAGAACTACGATGAAATCTTCAAGAAACTGAACGCCTTCGAGGTCATGTGGGGCTCGGTGGACGAGCAGGGGGCGCAAGCCAAGGCATTTCTCGGCCTGAACAGTAAGTTGGCCCCCGAGGAGATGATCTCGCGTATCCCCCTACGCGACTTCCCCATGGGTGAGGATCTGCGTCGCAGCCAGCGGTTTGATGACGTGAGCTACTACCGCCTGCTCGGATTGGTGACACTCGGCATGGCGCTCGACACCTACAGGCGGGCGCAGGAGGCAACGGACGAGAGCCGCAGAGGGCTCTTCCTGAAGGCGGTGCAACAGATGAACGCGGCTCGTGACAAGGTGAGCAACCGCCGAGACGATTCCATGTTGCAGCAAAGCGTCTACAGCCGTCAGGTGGACACTTTGATCAAGAGTGCCGCAGACGAGGCGGGGGTAGGGCAATGAAGAGGCTTTGGGTTGGTGTCGGATTCTTGATTCTTTCCGTGACGCTGGCTCAGAATTGCAGAGCCGGGATGGTCGTTCAGATTCAGGACCCTCGCTACTTCCAGCGGCAGCAAGAGGTCATCTTCCCTTGGGCCGAAGTCAAGCTCGTGACGTTCGAGTTCGAACTCGTCGGGGAGGGCGCCGAGGCAAGCGCCAAGCAGAAAGCAAGGGAACTTCACGATCGTTTCCTGGCAAGGATCCAGAACCTCCAAGGAGGAGCGATAGTCACCTATGTCACCCCACCGGGGCAACGCATAGAGAACTATCGCGTGGAGGCGGAGAAGGTCGGTCAGGCACAGAAGGCACAAATGGTCTTGTGGGGCCGCATCATGTTGGACAGCGAGCAGGTGCCCCTGATCAATCCGCGGCTCATGCTGGTCTCCGCGCCACCTGGCGTGAGCGCGGCGTATTCACGTGCGATCGACAGAGACGTCGAGACCGTCTCGGTGGAGGGCCTTATCGACGCGCCGGTAACTGAGTTGCGAGTGGACTTCAACACCATGAAGCAGGATGTCGCCCCGTTGGTGTCGTTTCTCGCCGGATTGGCCCGCTACTACAAGGGCGCGGCTCGGGAGGGAAGCGCGGCCAGGCCATGGCTAGAGGGCAGCGTCAGGGATTTTTCGGACTATGTGAGGCAGACTCCGGAGCAGCAGGATTCTTCGGCCCTAGCCCAGGCAAATCTGTTCATCGCGCGGGCATGCATCAGGTTGGCTGCTGCCGAAACCGCAAGAAAGCAGAGTCATCTGGCGCGCGCGCGTTCGCACGCTGCTGAGGCGGCGCGCTTGAATCCCTACAATCCCAGCGTCGCTGTGGTGCAAGCCGTCGTCGCTGCGAGAGAGAACGCGGACCCCGCTCTGATTCGCACCTTTCTGGCAAAGGCCGTCCAACTGGCGCCCGCTGATGCCGATGCTCGGATCAACCTAGCCGTCTTCGACGGGGCGCGAGGCGACGTGAAGAATGCCGTTCGCCAGCTCGACGAGGCCGCGTTTGTGCAGAAGTCGCAGGGGAAGGCGATCTCGCCATCCGTGCCGATATTGCGCGGGGAATTTGAACGAATGCGGACGCCGCGATAACGTTGGGTTGTACTTGAGCAGGGGCCGGCAAGCGCCGGCCCCTGCCGGTGGGCGCAGCTTCCCGCCGATGCGCCTTGTTCCACTGCTCACCGCGCGCCCTTGGGTCGCGCGTGGGCGCGAAGCACCTCGACCAGTTTGGCGATCTCGCCGCCG
Source organism: bacterium (assembly GCA_036524115.1). Lineage (NCBI taxonomy): Bacteria > bacterium. Next base: position 38,124 of record DATDCY010000315.1, read on the forward strand.
GATGCGGCGGGGGACGCGTGCGAAACGACTGCTTCCCGCACGCGTCCGCCCTCCTGCTCCCAGCGTATCCGGGTGGCTCCAGCGCTGGTGGCGGGAGGCCCAGGCGCCTTTTCGGCCTGGGACATCGCCACCTCCAATGCCGCCAAGACCGTCGTGGGCAGCCCGGAGACATCCACCTCGTACTGCAGAGGTATGCCGACGAATCCCCCGGTTTCCGTCAGGACGATTCTCATGCTGTTTGTCCTCGCTTCCCGTCAGCCTGGATCCGCCCGCAACGGATCCTTAGAAGCCAACAGCCTTCCAGGCCGCCTGAACGGCCTTCTGCTCGCTCGCCCCAGCACCGAACAACTCGAACGCGGCGGCTTCAGTCCCCTTGACTATCTGGGCGAAGTCACTCTTTGCGGTCAGGGCGCACATCGTCTTGTACCAGATCTGCCCAGCCCTTTCCCAGGCACGACCGCCGAGTGACATCGCCACGAGGTAAAATGCATAGTTCGGGATGCCAGAATTGATGTGTACGCCGCCTTCGTCCTCGGCGCCGGTGTACTTGTCCCTCAGATGTTTCGGCTGGGGGTCGTCTCCGAGGATGGGATCGTTCTGATAGGCCGGTTCATTCTTGAAGGTCCGCAAGCACTTGGCGGAAGTGCCGGGGCCCATGATCTCGGCGCCGACCGTCCACGCCGCTTGCTTGACCGTCTGCTTGCGGCGCCACTGGGCGACGAGGACACCCATGACATCGGCAAAGTGCTCGTTCAGCGCACCGGACTCGTTTCGGTACTCGAGGTTGCAGGTGTGTGTGATCACCCCGTGGGTGAGTTCGTGCGCAACCACGTCAAGGGACTTGGTGAACCGGACGAAGATCGATCCGTCGCCGTCGCCGTAGGCCATCTGCTCGCCATTCCAGAAGGCGTTGTTGAACTTGTTCCCCAAATGGACCGAGGAGATCAGCTCCATCCCGTTGCCGTCGAGGGAGTTGCGGGCGAAGATCGTACGGTAGAAATCGTAGACCCGCCCCGAGTGGTCGTACGCTTCATTCGCCGCCGTATCCTTGGACTTCTTGTCGCCCTCAGACCGCACCAGCTTTCCCGGTAAAGACCACATTGAACCGTGCTTTGCGTCGTACACGAGCCGATGTTTCGTCCCCGCCGGCGATGGGATCGCCGCCATGGCCGGCAAGGTGGCTAGCATGAGACGCTGAGTCCGCAACGTCGCTGAAGCCTCCTTGGCGTCAATCCCCAGCTGGCGCACCTTCTTGTCGGACGACTGGCTCAGCCGGTCGATGAGATAGGGCGGCAGAATGCCGTGCAGGGGACTGGGGCAGGATTCGAACATCGTGACCTCCTTGCCTCGACGAGGCGTCGTCAAACGCTCTGCTTGTGCTGCTCGCTGGAAACGAGCGCTCACACTGCATCCGTCGCGTGGCCAGCGCTGTTGCGGCCTCTTGGACTCCCTTCTCGCAGCCAATACTCCATATCGGGCTCGGACATATCACGGAGCAAGTCCGGCGGCTGTGGAGGCTGGTGAGTAACTTCCGGATCCAGTGGGGAAGGCGAACTGTGAAGTGCGGGTCGCGCCCATCCCCCCGCCGGTGGTAACATGCCAGGAGCGGACGGTGCCCCCTTGGACTGGCGTTCCTCGCCCAATCCGACAAGAGGATTGTAGCTGTGAATAGCCCCTGCGCCGCCTCCCTGTTCTCGACTCTGTGCGCCCCGCATCGCGCCTCCCTGTCGGGATCCATTCGCTGGGCGAAGTCGGCTCGTCGCTCGAGGGTGCGACACCAGCCCCTGAACCGATAGATCTGACAGCGAGCACCACCGTCCAATGCACAACCCTGGTTGCCGCTGGAATGGGCGGCACTGGGAACAAGCGCCAAGTGCGTGAGCGTCGGAGGGTAGGATCACTGGACGCTTAGCTCTTGGCAGTTTCATATGGTTGTTCCATAAAGTCAAGAGGACCTAGGCTCTATGAGGAAAAGTGTGGTCCGCCGCAGTAGAGGGTGAAGAGCACCGGGGGCAGGAAGGCCAGCAGCATCTTCTTGATCTAGACCGAGACGTTCCGGAATCCATAGGAGACACGCTTCATCAGCTTGATCTTGGTGTGGGCGCCCTCGGTGTAGGCGTTGGTGCCGCGGGAGAGGAAGTGGTCAAGGATGCACCCCCTCCAGCGCGAGAGCGTGCGGCCCCAGCGCACGATCTCGGCGTCGTCGCTGCTCTGGCAACAGATCAGGATTCGGCTCATGAGGCCCTCGGCCGCCTTGCGATCCGAGCAGCCGTAGAGTTGGCGCGGCCATTCTTTGATCAGGTAGTACTGGCGCAACTGGGGCAGCCGAGCCCAGACCGTGTCCAGATAAGAGCGCTGGCGGGGGAACAACCGCTCCTGACCGACCAGAAATGGCTTTTTTGATCCGCTGCATCGCGGCGCTGGATGAACTGAAGCTCGCCGGCGACCAGGCGGTGGGCGTGGGCATCGTCAAGCGGGCGCTCGAGGAGCCGATCCGGCAGATCGTGGTCAACGCCGGGGTCGAGGGCGCGGTGATCGTGCAGGAGGTCAAGAAGAACAAGAAGAGAGGATGATCACGACCGAGTGCCTCGTGGCCGACAAGCCCGAGGAGGAGAAGAAGATGCCCGGCGGCACGCCCGGAGGGATGGGCGGCATGGGCGGCGGCGACATGTACTAGACCGGCAGGCGGGGATCCCCCGCCTCGGCGCCAAGGGGGACGGGCACGAGCCCATCCCCCTTTGGCAAAGGGGGAGCGAGGGGGATTTCAGGACTGTCGCGGCCGGCTCACTCAGGCGGCCGATCACATACCGAGGGGGGCGCGGTAACGGGGCCCGCCCTTCGTCCTTGTTCAGGATCGCACATGGGCCGTGCCCAAAGGACGATCTGGGAACGGACGAGATGGCCCCTGCACTGATGTCAGTCGCCATCCGCGCTTACGAAGCAGCACCCGGTAGTTGTGAGCCTCGAGGATGTCTCGCGCCAGCTGGCGGATCACCTCCTCGTCCTCGACCAACAGGATCGTTCCCGTCCGCGGCCGCTGCGCCAAGGGGACGGCGCCGTCGCGGACCACCGCGTCGCCCTCGGCCTTCGGCAGGTAGACCTGGATGGTGGTCCCCAGACCCACTTCCGAATAGACGTTGATGTAGCCCCCGTGGTTGCTGACAATGCCGTAGACCATCGAGAGTCCGAGCCCGGTGCCCTTCCCCTGGTCCTTCGTCGTGTAGAAAGGCTCGAAGATCCTCTTGCGCACCTCCGCGGTCATCCCGGTGCCAGTGTCCGTGACGCTGACCCTGGCGTAGGTCCCGGCCGGTATCCGGAAGAGGTCCACCACCTTCTCGTCTTGCAGCCGGTACGTCTCGGTCTTGAGAAAGAGCCGTCCGCCACCCGCCATGGCGTCGCGGGCGTTGACGCAGAGGTTGAGCAGGGCCTGGTAGAGCTGGTTGGCGTCGCCCACGACCGGAAGCGCCCCGCTGGCGGTCTCGAAACCGACCGCGATGGCGCGGTCCAGCGTTTCCTTGAGGAACGCCACCAGGTCGCAGGCGATGCCGTTGACGTCGACGATCTCCGTCCGGTACTTGCCCTTGCGGGCGAAGCCGAGGAGCTGGCGCGTCAGGCCGCTGGCCCTCAGGGCGGACTTTTCAATCATATCCACAAAGCGGAAGCTCTTCTCCTCTGCGGGGAGCATGGTCTTCAGCATCGTCGCGTAGCCGAGCACGCCGGTGAGAATGTTGTTGAAGTCGTGGGCGATGCCTCCGGCGAGGAGGCCGAGGCTCTCGAGCTTCTGTGTCTGGAAGAGCATCTCCTCCAGGCGCCTCTTCTCCGTGAGGTCCATGAAGTAGCCGTCGTAGCCGAGCAGGCGCCCGCCCGCGTCACGTTCCGGGTAGACCGACATCACCACCTGGAATTCGCGGCCCCCCGTTCCCCGGACGCCAAGCTCCACGTTCTTCAAGTCTCCCGCAAGGGCTTGGCGCAGCCGCTCCTCGCCGCCGGGAGCAACGAAGAGCTCCTCAAGCCGGACGGCATGACCGCAGAGCGCTTCGAACTTGCGATTGCGCTCGACGATGGCTCCCGCGGCGTCGAGCCGGAAGATGGCGTGCTCGACCCGTTCGAAGAGATCCTTGATGCGCTGCTCCGAGGCGATGATTCGCGCCTCGCGCTCCTGGATGGCCCGGCTCATCCCGTTGAACTCGCCTGCGAGCTGGCCGAACTCGTCGCCGGTGACGACCGCGATCTCGGGATATTCCCCGCACGAGATCTTCCGCGCCCCCTTCGCGAGGGCCCGGAGCGGACGCGTGGAAATCGTCACCATCAGGGCGACGACGAGACAACTCCCCGTGGTGAAGAGCAGGGCGAGCAGAAGGCCGCGTCGCACGATCCGGCTCTCGCCGGCGATGAGCGAGGCCCGCGAGAAGCCCAGCCGCACCCAGCCGATCTGCTCGCCTGCGGCCTCCGGTGCCGGGTCCTGGCCGAAGACGCTCAGCTCGTCGCTCGTCCGCACCGTGAAGATCGGCGCGTAGCACTCGAGACTGTCCGGGTGCTCGAGGATGATGCTCGCCCGTCCGGAGACTGCCGTGGAGAAGGGCGGGGGCGTCCGTCCCGCCGAGGAGAGCGGTCTGCCTTCGGCGTCGTCGAACGCGGCGAAGACCACGTCCGGCGTGCCGAGGAACGAGCGGAGCGCGCGCTGCATGACCGTGCGGTTGCCCGAGAGCAGTGGCAGTTCGCCGGCGCGGCCGGCCAGGGTCGTGACGACCTCGGCGCGCTTGACGAGCTCCCCACGGACCAACCGCTTGCCGCTGCGGATGGCCTCCACGGTGTATCCGAGGGAAATCGCGATCAGCAGAGGAATGGAGTGCTCCTATAGCACGGCGAGGGAAGCACGGCAACTGCAACCGATCAACGAGAAAACAAGCTCCTCGATGGAGGACCTGCGCCGGGGCGGAGGCGCATCGATAGCCCTCCGTGGTGATCTCAAGTCTCATGGGCATGCGCGCCGAACAGGGGCCGGAACCGTGATCAGCCCCATTCTCGTCGTCGAGGACGATCGCAAGATCGCCAACGTCGTGCGCATCTACCTCGAGAACGCGGGCTACCGGGTCGTCCAGGCCTCCACCGGCCACGCGGCGCTTGAGGCCGCCGGGAAAGAGACGCCGCTGCTGGTCGTTCTCGATCTCATGCTTCCCGACATGGATGGCGAGGCCGTCTGCCAGGAATTGAAGGAGCGGGGGGACACGCCCGTGATCATGCTCACCGCCAAGGCTTCCGAGGAGCAAAGGCTCGCCGGCTTCGCGCTCGGGGCCGATGACTACGTGATCAAGCCGTTCTCGCCCCGGGAGCTGGTGTCCCGGGTCAAGGCCGTGCTCAAGCGCGCGAGCAGGGAGGGGGCGGGTGGCGGCGAAGCGTCGAGCTTCAACAAGGGGGCGCTGGTCGTCGATGCCCGCAGCTATCTCCTCCTGCGGGACGGGAAGCCGGTCGCGCTCACCCCCACGGAGTTCAAGGTGATCGCCGCCCTCGCCGGGGCGCCCGAGAAGGTGTTCACGCGCGAGGAGCTTGTCGCGAAGGCGCTTGGCTACGACTTCGAGGGCTACGAGCGGAGCATCGACGCTCATGTGAAGAACGTGCGCCGCAAGATCGGGGACGACCCGCGGCAGCCGCTCTTCATCCAGACCATCTACGGCGTCGGGTACCGCTTCATCGGCACGAGAGACGTCTGATGCCCGGGCGGCTCTGGGCAAGGCTCGCGGTGCTCCTCCTGCTGGTCGGGGGCCTTTCCCTCGTTGCGATCGTCGTCATGCGGGCCGTCATCTTCCGGGAGTTCAGCGACTATCACGAAGGGGAGATGGCGGACCGCGTCCATTGGGTCACGGCGGACCTGGAGTCGACCTACGAGCGGGGCCGAGGCTGGAGCCGCCAACGGCTCGCCGAGGACGCGATCTGGGCGCTCATGCTCGGCATCGAAACGCGCGTCCTGGATGCCGGGGGCACGGAGTTGATGTCCACCAGGCGGGCGCTCCTGACCATGCCGGCGTTGAGCGCGGACCGCATCGCATCCATCTCCCGCATGAGCGAACCCTCCTCCGCCGGCGCCTTCCTGCCCTACCCGCTCCTTCTCGGCGGGCGGGAGCTGGGACGGGTCGAGGTGCGCTTTCTCCCATTCACGCGGCGCGATCTCTTCCTGAGGCGCTCGAACCGCCTCATCCTCCTGATCTCGCTCGTCCTCGGCGGCGTAGCGCTTGGTCTGAGCATCCCCCTCGCGCGCAGCTTCACCCGGCCGATCCTGCGTCTTGCGGAGGCGGCCGCCGCCATCGGCGAGGGCAATCGCGGCGCTCGCGTGCCGGTGCGGGGCAAGGATGAGCTGGCGATGCTGGCGCGGGACTTCAACCGCATGGCGGAATTCCTCGAGAAGCAGTCCGAGCTGCACCGGAAGCTCTGCGCCAACATGACGCACGAGCTGCGCACGCCCCTCACCGCCATGCGCGGCGAGATCGAGGGGATCGCGGACGGTCTCATCCCGGCCTCGCGCGAGCAGCTCCAGTCGCTCCTCGAGGAGATCGACCGGCTCTCGCGCTTCGTGGCGGCCATGGGCGAGCTCGTGGAGGCCGAGGCCGCGAGCCTCGGACTGCGCAAGACGCGTTTCCCCCTCGAACCCTTCCTCGAAGGGCTTCGCTCCCGGCATGAAGTGCTCTTCAAGGAAAAGGGCGTCCAGTTGTCAATATCGCCAGTCGGGGACCTCGAGGTCTACGCCGATCCCGATCGCCTCGTGCAGATCCTGCGAAACCTCGTGGCGAACGCCCTGGCCGCAACCGAGAGCGGCGGGCGGGTGACGGTCGGCGCCCGGGCATCCGGCGACGGCTTGAAGATCGAGGTCACCGACACGGGGCGCGGCATCGCGGCGGAAGACCTCCCGTTCATCTTCGAGCGGTTCTTTCGCGGGCGGCAGGGCGGCCTCGGTCTCGGGCTCACCATTGTCCGGGAGTTGGTCCAGGCGCACGGCGGGCGGATCGAGGTGGCGAGCGCACCGGGCCGGGGCACGACTTTCACCGTCATCCTTCCGGATTCGGGAATCGACGCCTGATCTTCACAAAGCTTCACAATCTGAACGCGCCCCCTTCACGAGTCCTCGCTAGTTTCTCCTCATCCGCAAGAGCCGGGGAGGCGAGGCGGGAGGCAAGGCGAGGCAGGCGAGGCCCTGAGGCGGTTCCTCGGGGACTTCGAAGAGAGAGTTGGCAACAGATCACGAAAGACGGAAAGGAAGCGTGAGGAGAATGAGAAACGCTGGAAGCAAGATGGTGTTCGCAGTTCTCGTGGCGGCGGGCCTGATGCTCGGGTCCGCAGGCCGGTCGCATGCCATGATGATGGGGTGGGGCGGCTGGACCGGCGGCTGCGGGTGGACCAGCGGCCGTGGCGGCATGATGACGGGCGCCGGCGGCTTCGGGATGATGAGCGGGGCGGCGGGAAAGCCCGTCGTGGGGCCTGACGGCACGGCGTACCTGGTGAGCGCAGTTCCGTCCGCGACTCCGGGCAGCACTCCCCGGTGGTCGTCCTTTCAGTCGCACCTTCTCGCCGTATCGCCAGCGGGCGGGATCCTCAAGCTGACGCTGGACGGGCTCGTCTCCAGCCCGGTGCTGAGCGACACCGACCTCATCGCCACGGCCTCACTGCCGAACACTGCCAATTACGTCATCAAAGCCAACGACGGAAACACGGCCGCGCAGTCGGTGATCTTCTGGCTTCCCGTGCCGCTTTCCTCGTCCTCGGTGCCGCAGGCGGTCCTGATGGACGGCCGCTACGCATCCCAACCGGTGATCGCGAACAACCAGGTGTACGTCACGACCAGCAACTTCGGATTCGGGATGATGCAAGGGAACGACGTCTTCAACAACACCTTCCCCAACTTCACCGTCGCGAACACGGCCAAGGCCTACCTCTACGTCTTCGCCATTGACGGCACGCTGGTTTCGCGCACCGTCCTGCAATAGGCGGGCAGCGACCGGTCCATCGTCGGCCGAGTGCCCGGTCGCAGCCGACGGCGGAGCCGGTTCGCCTGCACCGACAGCGGCCGTCTCTTCCCCGCAGCTGAGGGAAGGGGCGGCCGCATCAGGCGATGCGAAAGGTCGGCAAGGATGGCGCCCCTGCTTCGATCTGCCCCTTAGGAGAGAATACTCTCCTGATCGCGCAGCTTCAGGTGGGCGGCGATCGAGCGGGCGACGATGGGACTTGCCAGCTCCGGGGGGAGCGAGAGCTCCTTGAGGACGCATCTGGTCGTCTCCAGCGGGTCCGGCTTCGGGGATGTCCCCGCGCAGAGTCTGACCGCATCATGGATCCTCTGAAGATATCGAAGTCCCTCCTCCATGCTCGAGAAGATGGCGCTGCCCTTCCGCGGCTCGTCCCAGGAGGGAAGCAGGTAGCGCACGTCCTTGACCGCCATCAGCTTCCGGATCGAGCGGACCGAGGCCAGGACGTCATCGTAGACGGGCGGCTCACCGGGGACCGGGATGGCGTCTCCCGAGAAGAGCGCCTGGTAGCCCAGCAGCAGGATGGAGATCGAACCCGGCGAGTGGCCCGGGGTGTGGAAGACCTGCAGCTTCAGGCCGCAGCCGAGATCGAAGACCTCGCCATCCTCCAGCAGCCGGTCCACGGCAAGGGAGCCGGCCACGAGGGCGTCGAAACCGGGCACCGGTCTCTCCCGGGCCTGGAGCTGCACGTTCTCGATCCACGCCCTCTCCAGGGGATGCACGGCGACCGCGCATCCCGTCTCCCCCTTTATCGTCCGGGTCGCCCCGATGTGGTCCGGGTGGGAATGGGTCTGGACGATCAGCGAGATGTCGTCGACTCTCCGTCCCGTGACCCGCAGATAATCGAAGATCGCCTCCTCGGCGGAGGCCACGCCGCTGTCGATCAGGCAGACGCCGTTCGTGCCATAGATCAGATAGACGTACACGAACCTGTCGATCAGCGCCCCCGCGGGGGTGACGATCGTGAAAGGGACTTTGAGCGCATGAAGATGCTTGTTGATCTGCATGACTCATTGTAGCAAGAGTCCGATGCAGGAAGCAGGGGCGGAAGAGGCGGCCAACGAAGAGGGGACGGACGGTCCTTCCAGCGCAATTTGCTGTGTTTGCCCCATGGTCCCCGCGATTCCCCGGCCATATGTTTTGACGCACCGCGGGAGAACCTCGGTGCCCGCATGGTGGCCGACCGGGTTGTGGTGACGCGGCGGCCAGGGAAACGGGGATGAGGAGAGGCTTATGAGAAAGGGAACGATCCGGACGTTGGGAGCGTGGCTGGCGCTCATGGGGGGCGTGGCCATGGCCCCGGGGGGCGCCGCCGCGAGCGCGTTGACGCCCCAGACCTGGCTGCCGGGGGAGTGCGTGCCGCAGTTCAAGACTTCGCTGCCCGTCTTCGGCCCCGGCTACAACGCGGCGCTCCGGCGGGTCAACGCGGTCACGAACAGCAAGATCCTGGTGAAGATGGTGCAGTCCTCGCGGGCCGTGCTGCCCGACCCGCTGGCGGCTCCCTACAACGCCACGGACAACGCGGGGAAGGCCTGCCCGGCGCCGACCTACAGCCCGACGACGATCTGGGCCTACGAGACCTGGACCGGCGACGGGACCAGGAAGCTCGCTCCGGCGTTCTGGCCGGCGGTGACGCTGGAGGCCAGACGGGGCAGGCCCCTCACCGTCACGTACGAGAACGACCTGCCGAGCTGGAGCGTCGACCCGACCTCGCTGCAGGGGTTGATCACGGTCGACAAGACCATCCACTGGGCCGATCCCCAGCGGATGATGATGATCTGCATGAACAACCCCACGGGCGTCGACCCGGTGACGGGGATCCGGTGCGACACGCCGTACACGGGACCGGTCCCGGCGGTGCCGCACCTCCACGGCGGCGAGGTCCCGTCGGCCTTCGACGGCGGCCCGGAGGCGTGGTTCACGCCGACGGGCCTCAAGGGGAAGGCGTACCGCACGCTCGACTCGCCCGCGTCCAACCAGGCGATCTACCGCTACCCGAACGCCCAGGAGCCGGGGACCCTTTGGTTCCACGACCACGCGCTGGGGAGCACGCGCACGAACGTCTACAGCGGGCTGGAGGCCTTCTACTTCCTCCGCGATCCGGCGACCGAGCCGGCGAACCTCCCAAGGGGCGCCTACGAGATCGAGATGGCCGTCCAGGACCGCCAGTTCGACACGAACAGCCAGCTCTTCTTCCCGGACGGCAGCGGGCCGCTGGACTGCCTCGACGCCTTCCTCAACCCCGTGCCGTGCAGCAACCTCAACGGCCCGCCGACCAACCCGGGGACCCACACCTTCTGGAACCCCGAGTTCGCGGGTGACGTGGCCCTCGTCAACGGCTCGGCCTGGCCGGTTCTCAAGGTCGAGCCGCGGCGCTACCGCTTCCGCCTGCTCAACGGCAACAACGCGCGCGTCTGGAACCTGACTTTCGGCGCGGCCCCCGTCTACGCGATCGGCGCCGACGACGCGTACCTCGACGCGCCGGCCCCGATCACCAGCGTCTTCATGGCCCCCGGCGAGCGCATGGACGTCATCGTGGACTTCACCGGTCTCTCCGGCCTGATCACCGTGACCAACGACGCGCCGGTGCCGTTCCCGGCGGGGCTCTCGCCGGTCCCCTACACCGACCCGGTGCTCTGCCCCGACCCGGCCAATCCTTGCCCCGCTGACCAGCCCCAGATGGCGAGCGTCATGCAGTTCGACGTCTCGCTGCCGCTCGTCGGCACGGACACCAGCTGCAACCCGGCCGCGGCCCAGTGCGGGCGCGTCGTCCCGACCGTGCGGCTGACCAACGGCACCGGCGGCGCGATCGCCGCGGGCGTCAAGGTCGACAAGGTCCGGCGGCTGGTTCTCAAGGAGCACCAGGGGGCGGGCGGGCCGCTCGAAGTGCTCGTGAACAACACGCACTGGAACGGCCTGTTCTCGCCGCGCATCGCGGCGGACTTCCCGACCAACGGCATCAGCGAGCTGCCGCGGCAGGGCTCCGTCGAGCTCTGGGAGATCGTCAACCTGACCATGGACACCCATCCGATCCACACCCACCTGGTGCAGTTCCAGGTCCTGAACCGCGAGAGCTTCGGCATGGCCGCTCCCATGGACTACCCCGCGGCCTGGGCGGCGGCGTTCGGCAACCCGCTGCCGGCGAGCCCGATCTGCGACAACCTCGACCCGCTCAACCCCTGCCCGGGCTACGGCCCCCCGCTGCCCTATGGCAACAACGGCGAGACGACCAGCCTGCCGAACGGACAGACCGGTGTGCGGGTCTTCGGCGGAAACCCCTCGCTGGCCGGCTACCTGATGGGTGACACCACCCCGCCCGCGCCGTGGGAGTCGGGCTGGAAGGAGACGGTGAAGGCCGAGCCGGGGAAGGTGACGCGCTTCCTGGCCCGTTGGACCCCGACGAGCGTCCCGGTCGTGCCCAACGTCTCCCTCGCGGGCCAGAACTTCTACCCCTTCAACCCCACCAAGGGCCCGGGCTACGTCTGGCACTGCCATATCCTCGACCACGAGGACAACGAGATGATGCGGCCGTACCTGGTCGCCAAGTAGAAGAGACCACGCCGAGGCGGCGGGGGAGGGCCGGCAGGCGCGGCCCTCCCCCGCCGCGCGTTCAGCGGCGAGACCACGAAGGGAGGTTCAATGACGACGAGGTTGGCGAAGGTCCTCCTGACCGTGTTCGCCGTGTGCTGGGCCGCGGCGGTGTGCGCCGACGCGCGGGCCGCGGACCAGAAGACCGAAGAGAGTTACGCTCTCGGTTACCAGTTCGGCGAGAACATGAGGAAGCTGGGCCTGTCCGTCGACCAGGAGGCGCTGGTCGGCGCGGTCCGGGACGGGCTGGGCGGCAAGGCCCCGACGATCGGCAAGGACCGCTACCTGGAGGTCTACGAGATACTGCAGCGGCGGATCGTCACGATCCAGCAGAGGAGGGCCGCGGAGGCGAAGAGCGAGAAGGCCCCGCAGGGCCAGGGCGCGAACGCGCCGGCGGCGACCCCGGGAGGGACTCCGCCGGCGCCGCCCGCCGCCCCGGCCGGCACGGGCCGCTAGTGTCGTGTCTCAGAAGTGATGATGATTTCGCTCGTTCACCAAGCCCGTCAAATCCCCCTTTCCCCCTTCGGCAAAGGGGGAAGGGGGGATTTCGAGGACACGACATGACTTTCGGAAGGAGACACTGGCGCCGCGAGTGGCGGCGAGGTCGCCGGCTAGATCGGGGCACGCCAGTCGATCAGCTCCTTGGGGATGGTGCCGCGTCCCGTCGGCGCAGAAGATCCGTGCCTCCAGGCCGCAGCCGTCCCGGCTCCTACTCCCTGTCGTGCCCGCGCTGCCTGCCCTGGCCGCGGTCGTCGCCCTGCCCGCCGCCATGGCCCTTGAACCTGACCTCTTTCGGGTAGCGGTCCCGCGGCAGCTCGGTCCACGGCCCGTTCCTTGTGCGCGAGTAGGACCAACTGTTGTTCTGGTAGTAGTAATAGTAGCCGCCGTGCTGGTAGTAGGGGTCGGCGTCCAGCACCACGATCGACGGCAGCGCCGGCACCACGGCGACGCCATAGCCCCCGCCCACGATGCACCCCGCGAGCAGCAGGGCCGCGATCACCTCGACGAGCAATAGCCTCTTCATCGGCTTCCCTTTCCCGGATGAACGTCGTCCCGCCCCTGTTCCTTGAACTTCGCCGCCGCGGCGCCCACGCCGGCCTTGAGGGCTTCCCAGGAGGTGTCGACCTTCTTCCTGGCGGCGTCCCACGTCTCTTCGCCCGCCGCGGCGAGCTCCGAGAGCCTGGCGCCGGCCTCGTGCATCCTTCGGTCGAGTTCCTCGAGCTGCCTGGTGACCTCGATCTGCGCGCCCGCCTTGGCCCCCGCCGCCTTCGCCTTGAGCTTGGCGACGTCGGCCTTCCACTCGTCCAGCTGCGCTTGATATTTCTGCCGGTACAGTTCCTTCTCGTTCATCGCCAGTCCTCCCGTCGTGTTCCCTTCCGCCGTGTGGCCCGCGTCACTCCGCCGACCCCGGGCCGCGCCCGCCACCTCTCTGACGCTCGTCTCCCGGGAGCTGCTGTCTTTCCTGCTCGCCCTTGCGTCGCGGCCCCGGCGGGACCGTCGGCAGCTCCGGCGGCGCGATCGCACCACCCTGCGGTTCCGGCACTCTCTTGAACTGGTGCCGGCCGGCCGGCGGCTGCGGCTCGCGAACTGCCGCGGCCGGCGGCTCTGGTCTCGTGAAACCCGGTTCAGGCCTTGCGGCCGGCGGCTCTGGTCTCGTGAAACCCGGCTCCGGTCTCGCGGGAGGCGACGCCGGTCTCGTGAAACCCGGTTCAGGTCTTGCGGCCGGCGGCGCTGGTCTCGTGAAGCCCGGCTCAGGTCTTGCGGGCGGCGGCGCCGGATACTGCGCGGGACGTTGCGCAGGAGGCCGCGCCGGTTTCGTGAAGGCCGGCTCCGGCCTCGCGGCAGGCGGCGCCTTCGGGGGCGGCGCCCACTGTTCCAGTTCCTTCTCCTTCACGACGTTCCTGTGCGCCGGCGGCTTCCTCCCCGGCTGGAAGGCGGACTTGTCCCTGGTCGGGGCCACGACTCGCATCTTGATGTCCCTGGCCTGCTTGTCGAGCCGCGCCGGGGGCAACGACGTCCGGGTGATCTGTATGTCCGGCCTGGGCTGCCGGGTCTCCCGTATCGGCTTGATCTCCGGAATCGGCGCCCTGCCGATGACCCTCAGATCGCCGCCGCCGCCCCGCTGGAACGGGTTGCGCGCCGGGGCGATCCGCCCCTGCCTGATCTTGCCCCGCAGGAAGTTGTCCCGCTGGACCACCACGACGCCGTTGTTCACCGTGCTGTTGACGTAGACGTTGGTGATGTTGATATTCGTCGTCTTGTAGACGTTGACGCTGCCGGGGCCGTAGTTCCCGTACCCGTAGTAGACCTCGTTGTACCCGAGCGGCACCCAGCAGACATCGTCCCCGAGGATCGACCAGCCGACGTAGCCTGGCGACCAGTAGGCCCTCCCCCGCGGCGCGACCCAGAACCAGCCGAAGGAGACGCTCCAGTTCCACCTGCCGAAGTGGAAAGGGGCGTACCAGGGATCATACGAGAGCCAGACGTAGTCGTTCGCCTGCCAGACCCAGCGGCCGTTGGAGTACGGCGACCAGCCCGGGTCGACCGCGGGAACCCAGACATAGCCGTAGGTCTGGTCACTGACCCAGCGCCCGGAGGAGTCGAACTCGTGGGCGTACGGCGAAAGGTCCGCCGGCAGATAGCGGCCGCTCGCGGCCGGCTGGTCGTACCGGTCCGCCCGCGACGCGATCCAGGTGTCCCAGTCGTCGGGGCTCGGCAGGAAGTCCAGCAGGACCCTCCCGTCGGGCCGGAGTTCGGCCATCCGGCCGGCGCTCACGTCGGTGATGCCGTCCGTGGTCTCGAGCGCGAGCGTGCCGCTGACGACGCCGATCTGGGCCGTGCCGTCGGGCAGGGTGTTGACCCTGAAGCGGGCCGCGCGGAAGGCGCGGATCGAGGCGCTGGGCAGATCCACCTGGACGACGGAGCCGGGCCGGTCGAAGCCCGTCACGTCGAAGGCCGCCTCGCCCGAGACCAGCGCCAGCTGGATGGTGTCGGCCCGGCTGCCTCGAAGCATCCGGGTGATGTCGAGCTCGGACTGGTAGTTCACCCAGGCCGTCGCCCCCAGGGGAAAGCGGACCTCGGTCCTGGCGCCGTCCTGCACCCAGATCCGATCGCCGACCCGGAGCGAGAGGTTCGGCGCCACGGCGGCCCAGTCCTCGTCGTCCGTGCTCCGGAGCAGCGCGTTGCCGTCCAGGTACGTCACGAAGGCCAGCCCGAGGCCGTCGGAACTCTCCTCGGCGACCTGTCTGGCGGCGTCCGCCATCGCGCCTGGACTCGTCGCCCGTGGAAGGTACTGGCTGGTCGCGAACGACGCGTCGAGCATCAGCGTCATGCTCACCAACAATGGGAGAACGATCTTCCTCTTCATGGTCTTCCTCCTCGGCGCAAGGCCGCCCTTCCTCGGAAGGTACGCTGGCTTCGCCGCAAGGAACATGGGGTGTTCCCTCCATGCCCGCGCCGTTCTCGCGCGCTCCCATTTGTGGCAGTATCTCGTCCTGGTGCCGGCATCGGCGCCTCGCTCGGGGGCTGAATGTACCTGGAGGAAGACTGCATGGTGGCAAGGCCGCTTCAACCGGGGGATCGATCGAGGATCAGGGAGATGGTCGTCTCCACCGGGAACTTCAACGACGAGGAGATCGCGACCGCCCTGGAACTCGTCGACGAGGCCCTCGCCGACGGCGAGGAGAGCGGGTACATCTTCGTCGTGATCGAGGATGGCACGGAAACCCCGGCCAGGGTGCAGGGCTACGCGTGCTACGGTCCGACCCCGCTCACCGACGGCGTCTATGACCTCTACTGGATCGTGGTGCATCGCGCGGCGCACGGGAAAGGATACGGCCGGCGGCTGCTCAGCCTGGTGGAGGAGGACGTGCGCAGGCGCCGGGGCCGGAAGCTCCTGATCGAAACGTCATCCCAGGAGTCGTACGCCGGCACGATCCGCTTCTACGAGCGCAGCGGCTATGCGCTGGCGGCCCGCATCAGGGACTTCTACAAGGTCGGCGACGACAAGCTCGTCTTCTCGAAGGACTTCGCCTAGCGGTGGACGCCGGATCACCGAGCGGCTGGGCGCGCCTCGTCGGCGCCGGCGCCTTCGCGGGCGAGGGAAGCTATCCGATCCCGGCGTACTCCGAGTTCATGCCGGCGGTCCGGCTCGGGGTGAAGCCGTATCGCAACGCCGTCGACCCGCTGTTCTTCTCACGGGACGACCCCCACGGCTGGCCGATCTCCGAGCGTGAGGAGCACCTCGAACTGCGCCCGGGCATGGCGAGCATTGCCGCCCAGGTGCTCAGGGCCCTGCGGCAGCTTGTCCGCGGCGAACGCACACACGGCCTGGCCGGCAGGATGCTGGCGGGCAATCCGTACTGGCCGTCCGATCTGGCGGCCGGGCTGCAGGCGACGCGGCCGGCGACGCACGTTGTCATCCTGCCACTGGCGCTCTCCCGCACCCAGGACGAGATGGGCAGGGTGCGGTGGACGCTGTTTGGCGGCAGCGAACACGGTCCGGCTCTGCCGTTCTGGAAGAGCTTCTTCGTCGCTCCGGGCCGGGAAGCTCCCGCGGAGGACGCGCTGGGTTTCTTTCGCGAACTGCTCCTGACGGCGTATGGCGAGTCCGTCGATTCCTGGGATGAGTTGCGGCGGGCGGGTTTCCGGCTGCTGTCGCCCGAGGGAAGCGGGACATCCCTTCCCGGCTGGGCGGCGCCTCTCGTGTGGCAGCCTGGCATGAGCCTGGCCGGCGTTCGGTTCCTGCTGGCGTTCCAGCCGTTCAGCGAGCTGCCCGGGCCGGTGCGCGAGTCCTACCTCCGCGGGGTTCTCCAGCTGCTGCCGTTTCCCGGGAGCCTTCTCTTCTGGGGAGACCCGGGGTCCCGCGCACTCCGGAAGGAACTGCCCTCGGCCGGACAGATTCCCCTTCTCCACAGCGTGCGCCGGCACGAGGCCTGGCACGGCATCCGGGTGCCGCAGTCCGGGTGGTTCCACGAGCCGCGGCCCGGCCGGCAGGTTCCCCGGGGCGACCTCGGCCCCCTGCGGGAGACCTTCCGGCGGACGCATCGCCACGCCCGGGTGCACCGCCACGAGGATGCACTGGAGATCGGCGCCCGCGAGGAACGCGTGGTTCACGGGCTGTTCAGCACGCGTCCCGAGGACCTCGGGCTCTACGGCAAGCCGATGGCACGGAACAGCCAGATCTGGTGCGAGGAGCACCGGCTCGTCCTCGACGGCCCGAGCGCCGGGCGCCCCGAAATCGAGGCTGCCGTTCGGCGCATCAAGGAGGGAGGCCACTTCGGCTACCGGTTCTTCTACCCGCCGATGACGGTGGGATCCCATCAGGTCGTGTGGCATCGGCCGCTTGTCGCGTGCCTTTCGCCGGACGGCGGCGCTTCGGTTCTCGACGGCGCCCCGGCGGGCTGGCTGACCGCGACTGGTGGCGGCGACGGCCGCGACCTCGAGTTGTGGCCGCGCCTTCTTGACCGCCCGGGCTATCGGGACGCCGTGAGCCTCTTCAAGGACGGTGTCCACGAGCACAAGACGTTGTGCCGGAGCCTCAGCCTCCTCGAGGCCCGGGAGCTGCTTGGGGGCCGCAGGCTCTCCCGCCCCTTCGCCCGCCGGCTCGTCAACCTCCCGCGCGGGCGCGACCTGGAGAACTGGATCCGGGACGTCTCCCAGGCGCGAGCGGCCGCCGACACGGGCGGGAGGCTGGCCGAACTGCTCGCCGGATGCGTCGATCCCGAGACCACCGGGCAGGCGCGCACCCGGAGGACGGAGCCCGCGGGACTGACGTACCGGCGCACCGCCCGGCGTTCATTCGAGGAATCCTACTGGCGGCGGATTGCCTTCCTTGCCGGCGGGCGCTACGTGAACAAGGCCAATGCCGACTGCGTGCGCGACGCGACGACCCTCGCCCGCCTGCGCCATCATCACCGGGACCTCGAGGCCCTCGGCGACCACCTGCTCGCGTATTACCGCGCGGTGGCGGCGCGCCAGGGGCTGCGGCGGCGCGTCATCGTCGGGGAGATGCCGTTCCGCTGGCACACGGACTTCGCGTTCGACTGGTGGGGCGGGTGGCTGGCCAACCAGCACGGTCTCACGGAGGAGCGCAACCTCGTCGTGGTCATTCCCGGGCGCGACCGCAGCCGCGCCGTGATCATGAGCGATCACTACGACACGGCGTACATGGAGGACGTCTACGCCGAGGGCGCCGGGGGCGGGGCCCGGCTCGCCGCCGCCGGGGCCGATGACAACCATTCGGCGACCGCGGCGCTGATGGGCGCGGCGCCGGTGCTGATGGAGCTGAGCCGCGAAGGGCGCCTCGGCTGCGACGTCTGGCTGATCCACCTCACCGGAGAAGAGTTCCCTTCGGACTGCATGGGAGCCCGGCACCTGTGCCAGCGCCTCGTGGACGGTACGCTGCAGGTCCGCAGTGCCGACGGTCGCTGGCACGATCTCTCCGGCGTCGCCATCGACGGCGTGTTCGTGCTCGACATGGTGGCTCACAACAACCCCGCGGAGCCGGACGTCTTCCAGATCTCCCCCGGCACCGGCGGGCGGGCCGTCCAACTGGCCTGCCAGACGCACGAGGCGGCCGAGGCCTGGAACGCAGCGGCTGCGTCCTGGAACCGGCGGCCGGGGAGGCGCGGGCGACCGCGGGGCAGGCGCGGCGCGACCGAGACGGCGGTGCCGCCGCTCGCGCCCCACCCGATTCTCGACGGCCAGGTCCGGCTGCCCCACGACCCGCACAGCACGCTCTACAACACGGACGGGCAGATCTTCTCCGACGCGGGGATCCCGGTCGTCCTGATCATGGAGAACTACGACATCAGCCGGCAGGGCTATCACGACACCCACGACACGATGGCGAACATCGACCTCGACTATGGCGCCGCGGTGGCCGCGGTGGCGATCGAAGCGGTGGCCCGGGTCGCGGGCACGTCCCCGAACCGTCGCGTGGAGCTGGTCAGGGGCTGACGACAGGGCCGCGGGGCCAGGCCGCCGCCGGGTGTGCGGCGGCGGCCTGGCCACGAGCGATCAGCAGGGTGTTCTCAATGCCCGATGCAGGACTGCGGAGTCGTCCCGTTGGTGGCGCTGTTGGTGCCGTCCGGGCAGGTGGTCATTTGCCAGAGAACCCCGGTGAGCGTGGCGCCCGTGAGATCGGCGCCCGTGAGGTCGGCGTTGGCGAGGTTGGTGCCCGTGAGGTTGGCGCCGGCGAGATTGGCGCCGATAAGCTTCACACCCAGGAGATTCATCCCGCTGAGGTCGGAGCCGCTCAGGTTGATTCCCGACAGCGTGCAGAATGCGAGGCCGTTGGTCGCGGTGCTCCGGAGCTGCGCGGCCGTGAGGCCGATCGCCCCCGTCAGGTTCGCCATGGAGATCGTGGCGCCGGTGAGGTTGGCGCCCGTGAGGTTGGCGCCCGTGAAGTTCACGTCGTTCAGGTCGAGACCGCTCAAGTCGAATCCGCTCAGGTCCAGGCCGGAGAGATTGCACCCTCCCGGGGAGACCGCGCTGCGGAGCTGAGCGGCGGACAGCCCCGTCACCCCGGTCAGGTTCGCGCTTCCGATCCTGGCACCGGAGAGGTTCGCGCCGGTGAGGGTGGCCCCGGTCAGGTTCGTGCTGACGAGCCTGGCGCCGGCGAAGGTGGCGCCGGTGACGTTGGCGCCGGAGAGGTTCGCGTAGTCGAGATTGAGCGCGCTGAAGTCGAAGCCGCTCAGGTCGAGTCCCGCGAGGTTGCAGCTCATCAGGCCAAGCTCGCCGATCCCCTGGAACTGGCCGGTCGAGAGCCCGGTGGCGCCGCTCAGATTGGCGCCCTTGAGGCTGGCGTTGGCGAAGGAGACGCCGGCGAGGTTGGCGCCCGAGAGGTTGGCGCGCTCGAGGTTGTAGCTGGAGAAGTCGGATCCGTGGAGGTCGGCCCCGTGAAGGTCCACGTTCGGGCTGTAGGTGGCCAGGACGCAGATCGGGCTGCCGGCGTCGTCGAACCCATTGAGCACGAAGCGCGCCGGGCAGCGAATCCCGGCCACCGTCGCGATGCCGGGGTCGCCCTTGTCTCCCTTCGGGCCGGGAAGACCGGGCACGTCGCTCGTGGCGCTCCACAGGGCGTAGGGGACCACCGGCAGCGCCATGCGCTTCAGGAAGGCCCCGGCCTTCACCTCCACCCAGAGCTGCTGGTTGGCGAATGCCGCCTCGGGGAGGTCATTGAGCGGGTCCACGCTGCCGAGGCGGTGGGCCACGGTCTGGTCGGCGGGAACCTTGTAGGGCTTCGACTCTGCCCACAGGGCGGTCCCGCCCTGCGCCACGTCGAAGAGACGGAACGTGAACGTGTAGGTCCTGCCCGCCGTGAGCGTGGTCTTGACGCTGATGGGCAGCACCGGCTTGACGGGGGCGGCGTGGGCGATCTGGGGAAGGAGCAGGGAACAGACAGTCAGAAACACCGGGAACTTCCGCATGGATCCTCCCTTCCTGCACGCAACGGAACGCCAAGGTACCTGGGAACGACCGATGCTAGGCCGCGAGATACCGCAGTGTCAACGCGAAAAGGTAAGGATTGGCGGTCGACGGCACCGTGCGCCGCGTTCGTCGCTCGCTGCGCGAACTGTGTTGACCTGCCGGGGAGGGGGAGGGTAGATTCACCGCGGGTGCAGTGCCATCCGGCGCGAACTGCCGGGGATAAGGAGCGAGCCATGAAGAAGATGCTGCGTCTCGTTGTCGTTGCGGTGGCGCTGGTCGCGGCTGCCGCCGGACCCTCGGCCGCCCAGGAACTGCGCTTCGGCGCGCAGGCCAGCTATGGGAGCTTCTCGGAGTTCGGCGTCGGCGCGCGCGCGGAGATGGACCTGGGCCACCTGGTCGAGAACCTCAGCGTCTCGACCTCGCTCGATTACTTCTTCGAGAGCGACGGGACCGATCACCACACCGACGCCTTCAGCCGCGTCTACGCCTACGACTACGAGACGAAGCTCTGGGCCCTCAACGTCAACGCGATCTACGACCTGAGGATGCTGGATATCCCGGAGACGTTCCAGGTCTACGTCGGGGGCGGGCTGAACTACACGAACGAGAAATACGACTACCCGTACTCCGGCCTCTACTACGTCGGGTCGTACGAGCGCCGCACCGACAACGACGGCTTCGGGCTCAACGTGCTCGCCGGCTGCCGCTTCAACCTCAACCTGATGGTCGTGCCGTTCGTCGAGGTGCGTTACACGCTGGGCGGTGTCGAGGACCAGTTCATCACGTCGGTGGGCGTGAGCTACTCGCTGCCCCGCTAGCGCGGCGGCGCCCGGTCTGCGGATGAGCCGGCCCTGGCAGGACAAGTACGACCACCCGGTCCCCGAGCCGTTCACGTTCCCGGAGACCACGCTCGACCGGGTCCTCGCCGCCACCGCCGCGGCGCACCCTGACTGGGTCGCGCTCAGCGCGGGCGACGACAATACGACGTACGCCCAGCTCGACGAGCGCGCCACCCGCGTCGCGCACGGGCTGCGGGCGCTCGGGATCGCGAAGGGGGACCGCGTCGCGCTGATGCTCCCCAACGCCGCGGCCTACCCGCTGGCGGCGGCCGCGGCGCACAAGATCGGCGCCGTGATCGTGAATGTCGGCGCGATGACCAAGGGGCCGGAGTTCGCCGCCATCGCCCGCGCGACCGGCGCCCGCGTCCTCGTGACCCTGGACGTGTTCCTGCCGAACGTCCACGGGGCGCTGGCCGCCTCGGGCATCGAGCACCTGGTCCTGCACTCGGTGTCGGGGCTCGAGCGGCAGCTGCCGCCTCCCGGCGTGCCGACGGTGCCCCTCGGCGACCTGCTGCGTTCGCACCCGGCGACGGCGCTGCCCCCGGTGGCGGCGCCGGAGGACCTCGCGCTGCTGCAGATGACGAGCGGCACCAGCGGCAGGCCGAAGGCCGTGAAGCTGACGCACCGGAACATCGTCGCGAACCTGTACCAGATCGAGGCCTTTCGGCCGGTCGCCGGCGCGGCCAACGGCGCGGTGATCTGCCTGCCGCCGTTCTTCCACGTCTTCGGCTTCACGATCGGGCTCCAGCTCTCCGTGCTGCGCGGCTACCGCATGGTGCTCGTGCCGCGCTTCGACCCGCTGGCCATCGTGCCGCTGCTCGCGCTGGTCGAGAAGCACCGGCCGGTGGTCTCGCTGCCCGGCGTCCCGGCGCTCTGGAAGGTGCTGGTGAAGCACCTCGAGGCCAGCCCGGCGGCGCGCGAGATGTTCGCCGCCATCGAGATGCCCTCGTGCGGCGGCGCGCCGCTGCCGCCGGAGCTCAAGGAGCGCTTCCATCAGCTCACCGGCCGCCGGCTCCACGAGGCGTACGGCCTGTCCGAGGCCGCCTCGACGACGCACATGACGCCCGTGTCGCGCCCGTGCCCGGCAGGGTCGATGGGCATCCCGATCCCGGGGATCGACGCGCGGATCGCGGACCTCGACGCCCCCGCGCGGACGGTCCCCACCGGCGAAGTCGGCGAGCTGGCGGTGCGCGGGCCGCAGGTGATGGCGGGGTACTGGCTGGCGCCCGACGCCACGGAGTCGACCTCGCGGCTGAGGGACGGCTGGCTCTTCACCGGGGACCTGGCCCGCATGGACGCGGACGGGTTCTTCTTCATCGTCGACCGCAGGGACGACCTGATCATCACGAGCGGCTTCAACGTCTACCCGAGCGAGGTGGAGGCGGTGCTCAAGGCGCACCCCGGGGTCGCGGATGCCGCGGTGGTCGGCGTCCCGGACCCCTCGCACGGCAAGGTGGTCATCGCGCGGGTCGTGCCGCGGGAGAAGGTCGAGCTGAGCGCCGCCGAGGTGCTCGAGCACTGCCGGCAGCGCCTGCCCGACCACAAGGTGCCGCGCCGCGTGCTCGTCGTCGACGAGATCCCCAAGTCGCCGGTGGGCAAGCCGCTGCGGCGGCAGTTGCGGGCGGAGGGCTAGCTCTTCGCCCGCTGGAAGAGGGCCGCGATGGCCTTGCGGTCGATCTTGCCCGCGGCGGTCACGGGGATCCTGGCGAGCACCTTGACGGCGCGCGGCCGCGCGTGGGGCGGCAGGGAGGCCAGCGCGGCCGGCCCGAGGTCCAGGCTCGCGGGATCGCCTTCGACGACCGCGACGATCTGGTGCTCGCGGCCGTTGCCCACGGGGAGGGCGAGGGCGACCGCGTCGCGGACTCCCGGCAGACCCGAGAGACCCTGGCGCACCGCCTCCAGGTCGACGCGCCTGCCGCCGACCTTGACGACGCCGTCGGCCCGGCCGCGCAGCTCGAAGCGCGCGCCCGGCGTGGCCTGCGCCAGATCGCTCGTGAGATGGAAGCCGTCGTCATCCCGTGGCAGTTCGGGCGAGAGGTACTCGGAGCGCACGGCCAGTCGCCCCTCGTTGAGCCGCACGGCGATCTCGGGGAAGGCCTTGAAGTCCCGCTCGCCGGCGTGACGGACCCGCGCCGCGATGCCGCCGGTCTCGGTCGAGCCGTAGATCTCCGCGACGGGCGCGCCGGTCCGAGCGCTGAAGGCGAGCGCGTCCTCTTCCGCGAGGCTGCCGGCGGAGGAGAACGCCAGGCGCAGCGCCGGCAGGTCGCAGGGCTGGCCGTTGAGCGCCCGGTAGTGGGCAGGCACGCTGACCAGGATCGTCGCCCCGCCCCGGCGGCCGGCGGCCTGGATCTCGGCGGGGAACGTGGGGGTCTCGGCCGCGACCGACGCGGATGCCGCCAGCGGCGTGAGAACGGCGTAGAGCAGCCCGTAGATGTGGTTCGAGTTCACCGTCGCGAGGACGCGGTCCCGGTCGGTGACCCGGTAGCGCCCGACGATGGCGGACGTCTCCGCCAGGAGGTTGCGCACCGTCTTGGTCCACATCTTGGGCGCGCCCGTCGAACCGCCGGTGAACAGCCGCAGCCAGCGATCGCCGGGGGACTTGCGCCCCGGAGCGTCGGCCAACGGCCGCGGGGGCGTGCGGCGCGCGCCCGGGATGCAGATGCGCACGCCGGCCGGGACCGGCCGGGGCACGTCGCTGATCACGGTGCCGCAGCCTGTCGCCTGCCGCACCTCCTCCAGCACCGCCTCGTCGAAGGCGTGGGGCAGCACCAGCGTCGCGGGGCCGGCCAGGGTCGCCAGCAGGGCGGCGGCGACCACGGAGCGGTCCTGCGCGCAGAGGCAGAGTGGCGCCGCCTCGGCCCCGCACTCCGCCGCGATCCCCGCGGCGAGGGCGTGGACCTCCGCGTACGTCGCCCCCCCGATCACGAAGTGCCGCCGGGGGTCGTCGGGGCCGGCGAGCAGGCGGCCGATCAACCCCCGCAGCCGGCTGTCCGAAGCTGAATCGTCCATGGCAGGCATGATCCCGGCGCAAGACTCTATGACCTGGACGCCGCGCCTGTCAACGTGCCGCGTCCGCGGTTGCGCGGCCTGCGCACAGATGCTATACACATCCCCCGAATGGTGACAGGAAAGGGCCGATCCGTCCGCGTCCGACCCGGGATCCACTTCTTGCCCACGCCGAGATGAGGAAGCGGGTCCTCGTCCTCCACTACTCGCAGACCGGCCAGCTCACGTCGGCCATCCGGTCCATGATCGGCCCCCTCGAGCGCGATCCGGAGATCGAGGTCACGTGGGAGGAACTCAAGCCGGTCCGGCCGTACCCCTTTCCCTGGCCGCTGCTGCAGTTCTTCGACGTCTTCCCCGAGTCGGTGTTCCTGGACCCGCCCGCGATGCAGCCGGTCGCCTTCGATCCCGACAGCAGGTTCGACCTCGTCGTCATCGCCTACCAGGTGTGGTTCCTCTCGCCGTCGCTGCCGGTCACCGGCTTCCTCAAGTCGGAGGCCGCGCGCGTCCTCGACGGCGCGCCCGTCGTCACGGTGATCGTCTGCCGGAACATGTGGCTCACGGCCCAGGAAAAGATGAGGGCGCTGATCGAAGCCCGGGGCGGGCGGCTCGTGGACAACGTGGCCCTCGTCGACCGGGGCTCGCCGTGGACCACCTTCGTCACGACGCCGCGCTGGCTGCTCACCGGGCGCAAGGGGCCCTTCTGGGGCATCTTTCCCGGCGCGGGCGTGAGCCGCCAGGACATCGAAGGGGCGGCGCGGTTCGGCAGGGCGCTCGCGGACGGGTTGCGAAAGACGGGAGACGGCCCGGTCCGCGAATCGATGCTCGCGGGCCTCGGCGCCGTGCGGGTGAATCCGGCGTACATCATGAGCGAGCGGATGGGCCAGAGGAGCTTCCGCGCGTGGGGCCGGCTCCTCAGGGCCCTCGGCCCGCCGGCCGCGCCGCTGCGGCGGGTGGCGCTCGTCGTCTACGTCGTGTTCCTCGTGTGCCTGATCCTGACCGTCGTCCCCCTGGGGATCGTGGTGCGGGCGGTTCTCCGGCCGTTTCTCCGACGGAGGCTGGATGCCGAGGTCGCGCGCCTGGAGGGACCCTCCGGCTCCTCCACCGAGCGCGTGCAATCCTTTGGCAGCGCGTGAGCGAGGACATGGCGAACCCGGTCTTCATCACCGACTTCGGCTCCTTCCTGCCGAACGCGCCCGTCGCGAACGACAGGATCGAGGATGTCCTCGGGATGGTCGGCGGCCGCAAGTCGCGCGCCCGCGCGATCGTGCTGCGCAACAACGGCATCAGGACCCGCCACTACGCCGTCGACCCGGCGTCCGGGGCCTTCACCCACACCAACGCCCGGATGACGGCCGAGGCGGTGCGGGCGCTGGTCGCCAGGAGCGGCATCGGGCTCGACGACATCGACTGCCTCTGCTGCGGCACGTCGAGCCCCGACCAGATCCAGCCCTCCCACGGCTGCATGGTCCAGGGGGAGCTTGCCCTGCCGCCGCGGGAGGTGGTGACCACGTCCGGCGTCTGTCTCTGCGGCCTGGCGGCGATGAAGTACGCCTGGATGACCGTCGCCGCCGGGCTCGTCGGGAGGGCCGTCTCGACCGGGTCGGAGTTCGCATCGAGCGTGATGAAGGCGTCCACGTTCTGGTGCGACGAGGGCGCCGGTGTCGACGAGCTGGAAAAGCGGCCTTCCCTGGCGTTCGAGAAGGACTTTCTGCGGTGGATGCTCTCCGACGGGGCCGGGGCCGCGCTGCTGACAAACAGGCGCGCCCCCGACCGGCTGGCCCTCGCCGTGGACTGGATCGAGACCCGATCGTACGCGGGCCGCCTGCCCGTGTGCATGTACGCCGGCGCCGTGAAACGCGAGGACGGCTCGCTGGAGGGGATGCGCTCGGTCGACCAGCCCGCGCGGATCGTGAAGGAGCACTTCCTCGCGCTCAAGCAGGATGCGCGGCTTTTGGATGAGCACATGGTCGCCGTGGCGACGGAGGTCCTGCTGGAGGTGGCCGGGAAGCGGGGGCTCGCGGCGGGCGACGTCACCTGGTTTCTCCCGCACTACTCGTCGGAGTACTTCAGGCCCCGGCTGCACGCCGCGTTCGCGGCGGCCGGCTTCCCGATCGACTTCGCGCGGTGGTTCAGCAACCTTCCCGCCAAGGGCAACGTCGGCTCGGCCGCCATCTACCTGATCCTCGAGGAGCTCTTCTACTCGGGCCGGCTCAAGCGTGGGGACCGCCTGCTCTGCCTCGTCCCGGAGAGCGCCCGGTTCTCGGTCGGCTACATGCTGCTGACCGTGGTGTGAGGGGCCGCCGGTGAAGGCCGAGGACGTCCCGCAGGAGGAATGGATCTCCGGCCACGGCCGGCGCGCCTGCTATGCCGAGGACGAGAGCGGCAGGTATGTGGTCGTCGCGAGCAGCGGCTGGGAGGTCGAGCGGATCGTCAACTCCCAGGCCCACGACCAGATCCGGCGCAGGCTCCGCGAGGTGCGGCGCGAGGTGCGCGAGGGCGCGGCGAGCCCGCTCAAGTACCACATGGAGAGCGCGATGATGGACGCCGGCCTGCTCGCCTCGACGACCGGCCTCTGGAAGTTCCAGGTCAGGCGGCACCTGAAGCCGCGGCACTTCGCCGCCCTGGACCGCGCCACCCTGGAACGGTACGCGGCGGCCCTGCGCATCTCCGTCGAAGAGCTGCGAAGCCTGCCCGACGAGGAAGGGTGCGGCCCCTGAGGTGGCCCGGGCCTTCGATCACCGCCATTCGGGGCACTGCGAGACCGGGGCGCTGTCCGCGCTGTTGAGGGACCGCGGACTCGACCTGAGCGAGCCCATGGTCTTCGGCCTCGGCGGGGGCGTCTTCTTCGTCCACGCGCCATTCGTGCGCGTGGGGGGCGTGCCGCTCACGGCGTACCGCGACGCGCCAGGGGCGATCGTGCGCAGGGTGTGCGCGCGGCTGGGGATCCGCATGCGGACGCACCGCTTCCGGAGCGAGTCGCAGGGCGAAGAGAAGCTCGATGCCCTCCTGGCGGCCGGGAACTCCGTCGGACTGAGGGCGAGCGTCTACTGTCTCCCGTACTTCCCGAGGGAGATGCGCTTTCGCTTCAACGCGCACCACCTGGTGGTCTTCGACAGGGAAGGCGGCGAGTACCTGGTCAGCGACCCCGTGTTCGACCACGTCGAGCGCTGCCCGGCGGCGGACCTCGCGCGGGCGCGCTTTGCGAAGGGACTGTTCGCGCCCAGGGGGCTTCTCTTCTACCCGGAGCGCATTCCGCGGGACTTCGACCTGGACCGCGCCGTCAGGAAGAGCATCCGCTTCACCTGCAGGCGCATGACCGCGACGCTGCCGTTCATCGGCGTGCGCGGCATCAGGTACCTGGCGCGCCGGATGCGGCGGTGGCCGGCGAAGCAGGACTACGCGGATGCGGTCCTGAACGTGGGGACCGTCGTCCGGATGCAGGAGGAGATCGGCACGGGCGGGGCGGGCTTCCGTTTCATGTACGCAGCGTTCCTGCAGGAGGCGGCCGAGGTGACCGGGCTCCCGGCACTCAGGGACGAGGGCAGGGCCATGGCCGAGACGGGGGACCGCTGGCGGGACTTCGCGGTGCAGGGGGCCCGGCTCTGCAAGGGCCACGTGCGGGGGGACGCGGCGTTCGACGAGCTCGCCGCGATGCTCGTGGAGTGCGCGGACCGGGAAGAGGGCCTCTATCGGCGGCTGCTCACGATCGTCAGGTGACGGGGGCGCCGGGCTGGATGACGTCGGCCAGCGCGTTCAGGGATTTCATCACCCGCATGGCCTCCTTCCGGTCGTTGATCTGCACCCCGTAGTCCTTCTTGAGGGCCACCACCAGCTGCAGCGTGTCCAGCGAATCGAGCTCCAGCGTCGATCCCGGCCCGATCAGGGCCAGGTCCTCGGGGATGGATTCCGGCGCAATGTCGAGCCTGCACTCCCTGATGATCAGCGCCTTCAGCCTCGACTTCAGCTCTTCGTCCTCGGAGCCCTTCTTCACACGGCACCTCCGCCCGACACGTCCTTCACGCCCATTCGTCGACGATCCGCCCCGCGCTCAGGAGCGGCTCGCAATCCACCTGAACCGGACCACCGCCACCGACGCGCACACCAGGGAGAACACGGCCAGGGCCGCGACCCTGGGCAGTATCTCCCGGACGCCCCCGTCGCGCACGAAGATGTCGAGGAACGCCTCCAGCCCCCAGGACATCGGCGAGAGCACCGTCGCCTTCTGCAGGTAGCGCGGCATCTCGAACGTCGGCACCATGACACCGCCGAGGGCGCCGAAGATGATCGCCGACGTCCCGCCGAGGGTGGCGGCCTGCTCGACGGACCGGCAGAAGGTCGAGATCATGATGCCGTAGCTGACCGCCGCGAGGCTCGCGCCCGTGGCGACGACCGCCAGGGCCGCCGGCGAGTTGCCCAGGCGCAGCGCATCGCCGCCGAGGAGCGGGACGATGTAGATGCCGGTCAGGAGCATGAGGGCGAGCTGGACCTGGTTGATGACGAAGAAGGGGATTGCCTTGCCCAGCAACATGGTCGAGGCGGACACGGGCATCGACAGGATCCGCACGAGGGTTCCCTCCTGGCGCTCCTTGACGAACGCCACGGAGAGAGGGACGACGACGAAGAACATCGCGAAGAGGGAATAGGCGGGGACGCTCTGCTGGACCGCGGTCGGCAGGGCGACGGACTTCCCCGAGGCGTTCTCCGGCGCCAGCGCCGCGAACAGGCGCGGAGGCGCGGCGCCGATCGCCTCGCCGGCCAGCTTCAGCTCCACGCCGAGGAGCGCCTGGTTCAGGACCGAGGCCACCAGGGCGCGGTGATCCCCCCGCAGCGAGGGGTCGACCAGCAGCCGCAGGGACACGGCGGGCGTCGCGGCTCCGGCCCCGGTCCGGCCCCCCGCGCTCATCGCGGCGCCCGTCGCACCGGGAGGGACGACGATGCCGAAGGAGTAGCGGCCGTCCGCCACTGCCTTCCTGAGGTCCGCCTCGGTGCCGTCCACGGAGCGCGCCTCGATGCCCGGCAGGCCGGAGAACCCCCGCAGGACGGCGGTCCCCACCGCGCCCCCGTCCAGGTCCAGCACCGCGCCCGCGAAGACGGCGCCGCCGCCCTTCTCCTTGAAGACGTCCTCGAGCGCCAGGGACATGATGAGCACGAAGGCCAGCGGCATCAGGAAGAGCACCGCGAGGGCGTCGCGGTCCCGCGCGACGACCCGGGCTTCCTTGACGACGGACGCGATCAGCCGTGCCACGGCGGATGTCCCCCGGTGCCGCTGCGGCCCTGCGTGAGCGAGAGAAAGAGCTCCTCGAGGCTGGCAGTGCCCTGGCGCAGCGACAGCACGCCGATGCCGCGCTCCTCGAGGAGGGCGAGCGCGTTGCGGGTCGTCCTGGCCGGCGAGGCGCTGATCAGCGTCAGCGCGCCGTCCCGCCAGCGCGCCTCCCGGACGGACGGCAGGCCGCCGGCCTCGCGCACGACGGCGTCGGGGACCGGCGCAGCCGTCCTGATCGCGATGACGTCGTGCCCGAAGCGCGCGAGCAGCTCCCTCACCGGTCCGGTGGCGATCAGCCGCCCCCGGTCCAGGATCGCGATCTCCTGGCACAGGTACTCCACCTCTTCCAGGTAGTGGCTCGCGTAGAGGACCGTCATCCCCTCGGCGTTCATGCGCTTGAGGCTGTCGTAGAGAAAGTGCCGGGACGGCGGGTCGATGCCGACGGTGGGCTCGTCCAGAAGGAGCAGCCGCGGGTTGTGGATCAGCCCGACGGCGAGGCTCAGCCTGCGCTTCTGTCCGCCCGAGAGCGTCCGGACCCGCCTGTCCGCGAGGTCGTGGAGGTCCGCTATATCCAGGCAGCGCTCGATCTCCTTCGCCAGCGCCGGCGCCCGCAGTCCCTGCATGGCGCCGAAGAACGCCAGGTTCTCGCGCGCGGACAGGGTGGGGTAGAGCGCGATGTCCTGGGGCACGTATCCCAGCGTGGCCTTGATCGCCGAAGGGCGCTCCGAAAGCGGATGCCCGTCGATCGAGACCGTGCCCGAATCAGGCCGGATCAACGTGCAGAGGATGGAGAGGAGCGTGGTCTTGCCGGCGCCGTTCGGGCCGAGGAGGCCGAAGAAGCTCCCCCGTCCGATGGAAAGGCTCATCCCGTCGAGGGCGGGCCCGTCCGCGCGCCGGTAGGTCTTCGACACGGATGACAGCTCGACGATGGGTCGGGAACCGGGTGTCATGGGGCTGGCGTCGACGGTCGGAGCCACCGGTCGGGCTGGCTCAGAAGGGGGTCACCATTTCGGGCCCGAGTATCGGGAGAGCGCCGGCCGAAGTCAAGTCGGGCCGGCCGTCGGGGACTCGCGAGCGGCACATGCCGCGACGCGCTTGACAGGCGCGGGTGATTCCCCTACTTTCTGGCATTCGTGGCGCCATGTTGACAGGACGAGAAGCACCGCAGTGAGCCGACACCCCCTGCCCACCGGCTCTTCCGAGTTCCCGCCCGACGTCATCGCCGCGGCCGCCCGCGCGGGCCGCCTGCTGACGATGGAGATCGAGTTCAGCCTGCGCTGCAACTTCCGCTGCCCGTACTGCTACGTGCCCGGGAAGGAGCAGGCGCCCGACGAGCTCTCCGTGGAGGAGATCCGCTCGGCCATCCTCCAGGCCAAGGCGCTCGGCGCGAGCAGGATCATCGTGCTCGGCGGCGAGCCGACGATCTACCCCGCCACGCCGGAGCTGATCGCGTTCATGCGGGAGAACGGCCTGGAGGTCGAGCTGTTCACCAACGGCACGGGGATCACCGGGGAGTTCGCCCGCATGCTGCACCGCCACCAGGTGCGGGTGGCCCTGAAGATGAACGCCTTCGACCCGGCGCTGCAGGACCGGCTCTCGGGGCGCGACGGCGCGCACCGCATCATCGGCGCGGCGCTGGAGCGGCTCAAGGCCCTCGGCTATCCCGATGCGGGGCACCAGCTCGCGATCAGCTCCGTGATCTGCCGGCAGAACATCGCCGACCTGCCGCGCCTCTGGCAGTGGGCGCGGGAGCAGGGGATCCTGCCGTACTTCGAGATCATCACGCCCCAGGCCAACGCCCTGGACAACCCGTGGCTGGACGTGCACCCCCCCGAGCTGGAGGCGTTCTTCCGCACGATTGCCGACCTGGACGAGCGCCTCTTCGGCCACCGCTGGGAGATCCAGCCGCCCCTCGTCGGCGGCCAGTGCATGCGCCACCAGTACTCGTGCGTCGTGACCGCCCGGGGCGACGTCATGCCCTGCGTCGGCGTCGCCATCGCGCTCGGGAACATCCGCGAGCAGCCGCTGGCCGAGATCCTCGCCGGCAGCCAGGTGCTCAGGGACCTGAAGAACTACCGCGAGACGATCAAGGGCGGCTGCAGCACCTGCGACCGCGCGGATGTCTGCTACGGCTGCCGGGGCGCTGCCTTCCAGATCACCAGCGACTACCTGGCGTCCGATCCGCTCTGCTGGCGCAACTGGCGGGAGGAGCGTCGAGCCGCCGGCTCACGGGACGCCCGCTAGGCCCGGCGGCGGGCGTACAGCCACAGCATCTCGCCCTTCGTCCCCGAGGGGACGGTGCCCTCCGTCTCGAACCCGTTGGCGGCCAGGATCGCGCGAAGCTGCTCCTCCGGCCGAAACCACGTCCGCAGGCCGCGGAGGTTGTTGATCAGCCGGTCGGCCCACCAGGACCAGGGACAGCTGCGGGTCGGGAGCATCACCGCGCGGATGACCAGCGGCGCGCCCGCGGCCAGGCGCTCGCGGAGCCGCGAGAGCGTGAGCCCGAGCTGCGCGTCGTCCAGGTAGTGCAGCATGTCCAGCATGAAGGCGCCGTCCGCGCCCATCGGAGACGGCGGGAGATCCGGAGCGGCCCCGCGGACGATCGTCCCGCTCTCGCCGAGGGCGCGGGCCGCCACGCGCACTCCTTCGGCCAGGGGGTCGATGCCGTAGAGGTGCACGCCGGGGAAGGTCTCTGCCAGCCAGCAGGCCGGCACGCCGTTGCCGGTGCCGATGTCCAGCAGCACGCGGGGCGGCGCGGCGAAAATCGGCCGGCCCGCCAGTTCGCGGAACAGCGGGTCGAGCTTCAGCTTGAAGCGCACGAACAGCCGGGCGTTCGGTTCCAGGCGCGCATAGCGGGCGCGGATGCGCTCCTCCAGGCTGGCCGCGGGCGGCGGCGTCCGCGGCCGTCCCTCGAGGCTGCGGAGAACGCGCGCGAGCGCCGGGTGCCGGGCCGCGCCGTGGCGCTGGTACGATCGCGCCGCGAGCAGCGACCAGATCGCGCTGGCGCCCAGGACGACCAGCGTCAGGATCTGCCCAGGGAAGTCCATCGCCCGCCCGAGCAGGGCCAGGGCCCCGAGCGTCCCGGCCGTGGCGAGCACGACCGGCACGAGCGCGAGGAGGGTCAGGCGCACATCGAGCAGGAGGACGGACAGCAGAGCGACGCCGATCGAGCCGACGGCCGCCAGCAGCCCGGCGAAGGTCCTGGGCTCCACCTTGATTGTTGGCCGCGGCTCGGCTAGGTTCTAGCCGATGGCCTCCGGGAACTTGAACGTCTCGCGCCCCCTCGGCGGCCGGCTCGTGGCCCGGCTGGCCCGGACGCGCTTCGTGCGCACCGCCATGGAAGGCGAGGCGGCGGATCTCGGCGCCCTGCGGGGCAAGCCCTCTCCCGCGGTGATCCTGGGCGTCGCGCTCATCGGCTTCAGTTATATCATCGGCTGGCCGGCCGTGGCACTGCTCGGGCTGCTCGCCGCCCATTTCCAGCGCATGGCCATCGTCGTGGTGGGCGGCCCGCTCGTGTACGGCCTCTCGCACCTGGTGTTCATGCTGGGGATGTACTTCGCCGGGAATCACTACGCGCCCATCTTCCTGCGCTGCGCCGCCCGGGCCGTGATGCGCAAGCTGCTCGCGCGCTATCCCAGCGCGGCGCCGGGCTTCTCGGAGACGTAGCGGCGCAGACTATCGCAGGCTTCTGCCTGGAGAAGGAAATCCACAAGAATCCTAAGTAGTTGTCTTTGTGTACTGCCCGCTCACCACAAACTCACTTGTGTAAAGCACAGCCAATATCTCTTTACACAAACCATCTTTCGGCTACAATGATTTCCGCAAGGAGGATGGTTTGAAACCGGCGATCCCAAAGAAGCTTCCCCTGGCAAGCCTGGGCTGGGGCGATCTGATCCCCCCAATTGCCGCGGCCAATCGCGCCCTTGCCCTCTACGAAGGCATTCTCCACGGCGTCCCGGAGCCGCAGGTCCTGCTCTCGCCGCTGACGACCAACGAGGCCGTCCTCTCTTCCCGCATCGAGGGGACGCGGGCCACGCTCAACGAAGTGCTCGAGTTCGAGGCCGGGGCCGAAATCGTCGAAGAGTCGAAGCGCCAGGACATTCAGGAGATCATCAATTATCGGCGCGCCCTGCGCCGTGCGGAGGAGGAGCTTGTCGGCCGCCCCTTCAACCTCAATCTGCTCAAGGAGCTGCACGATATTCTCCTCGACAGCGTCAGGGGCCGCAACCGGGAGCCGGGGCGCTTCCGTACGACACAGAACTACATTGGCGCGCGCAACGCACCCATTGAGCAGGCCGCGTTCATTCCGCCCGAGCCGGGGCTGCTGCTGGAATGCCTCGACAACTGGGAGAGGTACTACCACGCCGAGGAACGCGATGCCCTCGTTCAATTGGCGATCGTCCACGCCCAGTTCGAGATAATTCACCCCTTCTCGGACGGCAATGGCAGAATCGGACGCATCCTCGTGCCGCTCTTCCTCTACGAGCGCAAGATTCTCTCCCGCCCGATGTTCTATCTCTCGGGCTACCTTGAAGAGCACCGGGACGAGTACATCGCTCATCTGCGTGCTTTGAACGGCCCGGAAAGCTGGAATCGTTGGGTGCGCTTCTTCCTCGGCGCGCTCGTCGAACAAGCCCGCGAGAACGCCGACAAGGCGCGTGGCATTCTCGCCCTCTATGAGAGGCTCAAGGTCCAGGTGCTCGGCCTCACGCACTCGCAGTACGCGATTCCGCTTCTCGACCGGCTCTTCCGGCAGCCGGTCTTCTCGAGCAGCAGCGTGACAGGCGCCGCAGCCATGCCGAGCAAGCCGATGGTCATGAACCTCCTGCGGAAGCTCCGTGAGGCAGGCATCCTCACGGTGGTGCGGGAGGGGAGCGGGCGACGGCCGCAAATCCTGGCGCTCGCGGAACTCGTGAACCTCTGTGAGGGAAAGCCCGTCTTCCGGATGTAGCCAACGAGAAGAACTCATGGCCAGACGGCTCATCTGGTGGAGCCGACGCAGAACGTGTAGGAGCCGCTAACCGGCAGGGGGTTTGCGAACCTTCCTCCAGGTTTCCTCGTAGATCGTCCGGCGTGGGCCGACGGCGACGATCTCGATCACCGTCCCGGCGACCCGGTAGATGATCCGGAACCGGGCGACGCGACAACTCCGCAGACCCCCAAGCTCATCGCGAAGCGCCTTGCCGATGGTCGGGTCGTCGAGCAGGTCGTCGAGGGCTGACCGGATCTTGCGCTTCAGGTCGGGGTGAAGCCCCCGGATCAGTGCGGCGACGTCATCGGGGATCCTGAGTCGACGCATGAGGATGAAGGGTCAGTCGGCGAATAGTTCGTCCAGTGTGTACAACGTCGCTTTGCCGCGCTTGAGGGCAGAGAGTCCCCGGCGGATTTCGGCGACGAGATCCGCATCTGCCCGGACCGCAGCCGTTTCCTTCCAGCTCTCGAAATCATCCGGGCTCACGAGAACCGCGGCCGCCCGCCCGTTGCGGGTGATGACGATCTCCTCGTCGTGCCCCTCGACCGCGTCGAGCAGGGCGCTGAGCCGAGCCTTGGCCTCGGAGAGCGGGACCGTTTTCATCGCACACGCTCCTGTATGGTCAGAATTATGACCAATGTAGGCTGGGGGGGATGGCTTGTCAACGGGCGGGTCCAGTCTGCCATCACCAAGAAACGTACCTCTCGGTCTCCCGCTAGCCGGCTTCCTCGCCGGGGACGTCCCCCCGGCGCAGCAGCGTGATCACGTGCCCGTCGAGTTCCGCGTGGCGGGCTGCGACCGACGGTCCCGCGCCAAGGGCGACGCGGCTCTCCTCCGGCCCGATCTCCAGCACGCGCACCTGTCCCCAGGCAACGGCGAGGTCGATGCCCAGTACCTTGGCGGCGGCCTCCTTGACGGTCCAGACGCGCGCGGCCGCCGCGATCGCGCCGAGCTGCGACGACGCGACCAGCGTCTGCTCCGCATCGTCGGCGTAGAGCGGGAGGTTCTCGAGAAGACGGTCCTGGAGCGCTTCCACGTCCACGCCGACGGCCGTCTCCGCGGCCACGGCGATGGTGAAGCGCCGGTCGTGCGACACGCTGCAGCGCAGGCCCGTCCCGCCGGCCAGCGGCCTGACGCCGTCCCCGTCCAGCGTGTGGATGGCGGTCGCGGGGGTGCGCTCATCGCCGGTCAGCCGGCGGAAGAGGCGTTTGCACGCGAGGCGTGAAGAACAATACGAGGTCCGGCGCCGCTCGCCCATCCCGGCCGTGCGCAGGCGCTCGGTCTCGGTGAGACACTGCTCCGCAAAGGGCATCAGCGTGGCCTGTTCGATGAGGACCACGGCGGCGCATCCCCGGGCGATCGGTCCGAGGGGATCCTCCTCCGCCCCGGCGCGGACCCACGCCGGCGGCTGCAGCGTCCCGCCGCTCACGTCGCGCATGGTCACCCCGTGGAGCACCTCGCACGGCTGGCCCGCCATGTCCAGGATCCAGATGTCGAAGGTCAGCACGCCCGCGGCGGCCCCCACGGGGAAGATCCGGCTCACGTAGGTGCCGCCCTCCGTGGGCCGCACGATCTCCCGCCGGCGGAAGCCCACGGGAAAGGCCACGATCCCCGCGTGCCGCTGGCTCCAGACGCAGGCGGCGTGCAGCGCGGCGTCGAGCACGAAGGGCGAGCCGAGGGGCGGCTCGGGCGCGTCCTGGCTGCGCGCGGGGGCGTCGATCACCGCGAGCGCCCCCTCGGGCGAGACGAACAGGGGGCGGGCGATCGTCCGGAACGCGGGGCCGAACGGGACGAGGTCCCGGTAGATCGCCTCCGGCTCCACCGTGAGGCAGCGGCCCGCGAGCGCGGCGGCGAGGTCCAGGGCCGCCGGGATCTCCGGCCGCTCTTCGGCGACGAACTCGACCTGCGCATGAACCCGCGTGCGCGTCATGCCGGAGGACCCGGCCGCCGTCCGCGTGAGCAGCGCGGCGCGCAGGGAGCCGTCGTCCAGCGGGCGCAGCTCGCACCAGGCCGCGATCGGGCCTCCGCCGCTTGGCAGCTCGAGGAACTTGTCGAAGGTCGCGTTGCGCAGGCGGCGCACCGGCCGGCCCGGTTCGCGCTCGCGGACCCAGCCCGCCAGCAGCTGCATGGCCTCCACGGCCGGGAGCACGGCCCGCCCCTGGAAGCGGTGGTCGGCCCAGGCGGGCTCGACCGGGATCGTCACGGCCAGGCGGCCGTCGGGACCTAGCGGGGGAAGCGCGCCCACAACTCCAGGGTCTTCTCGTCGATGCCCACCGGGATGCCCCTGGCGTTCACCGCGCAGTGCCGCGTGAAGCCGGTGCACGCCAGGGCGCCGCCCTCGGCGTGGGTGATGACGTAATCGAACTGTGCCTTGACCCGCTCGAGCGTGGACGGACGCGTGTGGATGTACATCGCGTCGTCGTAGGTCAGCGGGCTGAAGTACTCCAGCCCCGTGGCGATGATCGGGTAGACGAAGCCGCTCGCCTCGACGTCCTTGTAGGTGTAGCCGGAGTCGCGCATCAGCGAGGCCCGCCCGAACTCGAAGTAGCGCAGGTAGTTCGAGTGGTAGACCACCTGGGAGCGGTCAGTGTCGGCATACAAGGTGCGCAGCTGGCAGCGGTGCCACACCAGGCCGCTGGTGCGGTCGCGCACGTAGTTCGCGGCGGCATCGCCGTCGAGGGGCTCGGGGCGAAACGGCTTCGGTCGCACGCTACACGCCTCTGAAGACGACGCAGCAGTTGGTGCCGCCGAAGCCGAACGCGTTGGAGAGCAGGAACTCCTGGGCGTGGCGGCGCGCCTGCCTGGGGACGACGTCGATGTCGTCGAAGGCCGGGTCCGGGATGTGGTTGACCGTCGGGAGCACCAGCCCCCGGCGCATGCCCTCTATGCCGAGCGCCGCCTCGACGGCGGCCGCCGCCCCGAGGGTGTGGCCGATCTGGGACTTGTTGGCGGAGATCGGGATCTTCCCCAGGGCTTGCCCGAACACGGCGCGCAGGCAGGCCACCTCCACCGCGTCCCCCTTGGGCGTGGAGGTGCCGTGGGCGTTGACCGCGTCGATGTCGGCCGGCTCGAGCCCGGCGTCGTCGATCGCCTCGCGGATGGCCCGCACGATGGTCTCCTGGTTGGGCATCGTGAAGTGGTGGGCGTCGGAGGTCCAGCCGATCCCGGCCACCTCGGCCAGCGGCTTCAGCCCATGCTCGGCCAGCGCGGTGTCCGCCGCGAGCACCAGGACGCCTCCGCCCTCGGCCATGACGAAGCCCTTGCGGTCGACGCTGAACGGGCGGGAGGCCTGCGTGGGGTCCGCGAACGCCCGGTCGCCCTCCGTGACCTTGATGGTGGCCCACATGTTGGAGAACCCCTGGATGATCTCGGGGATCAGACAGGTCTCCACGCCGCCGGCGAGCACGAAGTCGCAGTCGCCGTCCCGGATCATGCGCGCGCCGATGGCGATCGCGTGGTTGCCCGAGGCGCAGGCGCCCTGCGGCGAGAAGATCGGCCCGGTGAAGCCGAGCAGCATGCCGGCCTTGCCGGCGGGCACGTTCGCGCAGAGGTTCGGGAGCAGGTACGGGCTGACCTTCGTCGGGCCCTCCCGCGCCAGGTTCTCCACGGCGATGCGCATCGCGTCGCTGCCGTTGAGGGCGGAGCCCACGAGGCACGCCGTCCGCGGGCCGGTGCGCCCGTCCATGGCGAGCCCGGCGTGCGCCAGGGCCCGCTTGCAGAGGGCCATCGTCAGGAAGACGAAGTCGGCGTTCCAGCTGCCGGCATCCTTGGCCTTGACGAAGTCCAGGGACTCCGGACGCCAGTCGGGGATCTCCCCCACGACGTTGCTGCGCGAGTCGGTGGCGCAGCGCGTCACCCGCCGGAAGCCGGCCTCGCCGCGCACGGCGCGCTCCCAGGTGCTCTCGAGCGTGGAGCCAAGCGCCGTGGCCACGTCGTAGCCGACGACGTAGACCTTCCGGTTCAGCGGCGGCCTCATCTCGCTCGCTCGCGCTGGCGGGGGTGGCGGGTCGTCATGCGACCCGCTCGAAGACGACGCACGTGTTGCAGCCCCCGAACCCGAAGGCGTTCTTGAGCACGAACGTCTGGTCGACCCGCCGGGCGCCCTCGGCCACGCAGTCGAGCGGCAGCTCCGGGTCGGGCCGATGGTTGATCGTCGGCGGCAGCATGCCCGCGAGCATGCCCTCGAAGGCGAGGACGGACTCGATCGCGCTGGAGGCGCCCATCGCATGGCCCGTGAGCGACTTGTTCGCGGTCACCGGCGGCAGAGCGTCGCCGAAGACCTCCCGCAGCGCGTCGTACTCCACCTTGTCGCCCACGCGCGTCGCCGCGGCGTGCGCGTTGACCGCGTCCACGTCGCCGGGCGCCACCCCGGCCTGGTCCAGGCTCTCGCGGATGCAGCGGCGCACCGTGTCGAGGTGCGGCGCCACGAAGTGGTGGGCGTCCGACGTCATGCCCCAGCCGGCGACCGCGATCCGGTAGTCCAGGCCGTGGGCGCGGGCGAACTCCTCGGCGGCGAGGACGACGCACCCGGCCCCCTCCGACACCACGAACCCGCGCCGGTGCGCGCTGAAGGGCCGGCTGGCGGCCTGCGGCGGCTCCTCGGGCTGCCCCTCCTTCGGGACGTAGGCGCCGTTCATCGTGGCGAAGCCGGCGACGATCGGCTCGACGAGCGCGAAGTCGGCCGCGCCGCAGAGCACCACGTCCGCCCGGTCCTGCGCCAGCAGCAGCGCGCCCACGGTCATGGAGGTCACGCCCGTGGCGCACGCCGTCACGGTGCTCACGATCGGGCCCGTGGCGCCGGTGTGCATCGAGACCTTGCCGCCGACCATGTTGATGCAGGAGTTCGGGTTGACGCAGGGCAGCGGCAGCGTGCCGTCGGCGACGAGCTTGCGGTCGGCGGCGAGCACGGCGTCCAAGCCGCCCACCGCCGAGCTGTAGGTGATCGCCACGCGCGGCGCCAGTTCCGGCGTGATCCGGAGGCCGGAGCGGGCGAGGGCGCGCTCGACGGTGACGAGCGCGTACTTGAAGATCGGCGAGGGCCAGCGGGCCTGCTCGCGCGGCTTGAGGAAGTCGTAGGGCAGGTGGTCGATGTCCGGGGCCTGGCCGGCGATCTTGACGGGGAAGTCGTCGCCGGCCGCAAAGCGGGTCAG
Source organism: bacterium (assembly GCA_036524115.1). NCBI lineage: Bacteria > bacterium. The sequence goes on from DATDCY010000315.1 coordinate 77,387, forward strand.
CCGCCCGACGCCGCTCTCGCCCCGCAGGGCGCGCTGCCACTGCCCGTCCAGGTCGAGCCCGAGCGGGGAGATCGCGTCGTAGCCGACGACGACGGGACGCCTGCCGAGCAACGCGCCCCCTACCAGGGCAGGAACTTGTAGAGCTTGGCGAACATCTCGTAGACCTCGATCCAGTTCTGGAGGTCCCTGGTCGAGGCCATGTGGGCGCGCTTGTTGACCATCACCCAGCTCATGTGGGCCGCGCCGTCCTTGCACGTGGAGCAGTCGCGCGTCTCCGAGGTGCAGCAGCGGTGCATGGTCTTGAGGTCCGAGGCCCAGCGGATGAAGTTCGTGAGGTGCTTCGGGGCCGGGTCGCGCTTGTCGAGCGGCTGGGTCACCGACGGGCACTCCATCCAGCCGAACGGCCGGCCGAGCATCATCCCGGTGGTGATGACCTCGTGGTAGTACTTGGAGCTGATGACCGTCTCCGGGTAGGCATCGAGCATGGCGTCCATCTCGGCGCGGATGGCGGTCAGCTCCCCGGGCTTCCAGCTGAAACCCGAGACCCCCTCGTCGTTGGAGAGCAGCTGCATGTGCACCTTGAGGCCTGCGTCGCGGATCTTGCGGATGATGCGCTCGGTCCGGCCGATCTGCTTGGGCGTGATGGTGAAGAGGTAGTAGGTGTAGGGGTCGCCCTCGTAGTTCTTGCTGGAGATGGCGAAGGTGTCCCTGCCACGCAGCACGCGCTCGTCCTGCTCGTCGCCCCAGAGGGAGATGCCGACCATCAGGTCCGGGAAGCGGTCGCGGGGCACCTTGATCAGTCCGTTGGACGCGCAGAAGGTGGGGAGCCGCTTGTAGAACGCCTCCACGCGGTCGAGGCAGAGCGTCGGCTCGCCGCCGATGAGGATGGCGAGGTTCACGCCCCGTTCCATCTCCCGGTCGACGAACGCCTCCCACTCGGCGACGTCGGTCTCCTCCGGGGCGGCCTTGTGCTCGTTGGACGAGAAGAAGAAGCACCCCTTGCACCGCAGGTTGCAGCGGTTGGTGACGTCGTAGATGGAGCTGCGGATGTTGAGCCGGGAGATCTTCCGGTAGCGCTCGTGCCAGTGCTCGTCCAGGAGGGAGCTGATTGTCTTCATCGGGAGTGTTGGTGCTAGTCGAGCCCGAAGCCCGGTGGCGCCGTCATCCTTTCGCAGAGATTCCGGCCCTTAGTATAGTCCACGACCCAGACGGCGAGGTAGGTGTCGACGTAATCCAGCCAGGAGCGGAAGGTGTCGGGGTCCGTCGCGTGCCGGAAGAGGCGCGCCGTGACCACCGCGCTGCCGGCCGCGTAGTGGCGGCAGTCGGGGCAGTCGGTGTCGGGGACGCAGCAGGCGGCGTCCCGGTCCCACTCCAGGTCCGTGCGGTACTGGCGAAATGAGCGTCCCAGGCCTAAGTCCGTGGACGGGTTCCGGCGGGGGTACGAGCAGCCGAACAGGTCGTGCAGCCCCAGCCGGTGGGTGTGGGCCACGGCGTTGTAGGGCGAGAAGAGCACGTGGTCGGGGTGGCGCGCCAGCAGCTCGGTCATCGTCCGCCGGGTGCGGGCCAGCGACTCGGGCGTGTGACGCAGGCGGCCGCTGTAGCCGACGGGCGCGGAGAACATGTTGAACGTCACCTTGCAGTCCTCGCGCGCCAGGGTCGCGACCACGTCGCCGGCCTCGTCGATGTTGTGCGGGGTGAAGGTGTAGACGAAGACGGCGCGGGAGTCGCCCTTGTAGTTCTCGATCTGGCGGGCGAGCATGTGCCTGGCGCCGCGGATGCGCGCGCTGGTCTCGTCGTTGCCCCAGACCGAGACGTGGATCCGGTAGCCCACGGCGCGGGGGATGTGCATGATGCCGTTCGAGGCGATGGCGCCCAGCGGCATCTCCTCGTGGCACACCCGGAGCAGTTCGGGCACGAGGGAGGGCTCGGCGCCGGCGAGCACCACGTAGGTGATGCCGCGGTCGCGCTCGGCGCGCATGAGGGCGCGCCACGCGTCGGGGTCGCCGTGCTCCGCCGCGTGCTGCTTGTCCCCCTCGAAGTAGTAGCAGCCCTCGCAGCGGATGTTGCAGCGGCGGGTCATGTCGTAGGTGGACTCGCGGAGGAAGAAATAGCGCCGCACGCGCTCCCACCGGGCCCTGACCTCCGGTTCCGCGGTCAGGGCCGCGAACGTCCACTCCGCCATCGTGCGGGCTAGGCCCCGGCCGCCAGCTTGCCGTGGATGTACTGGGAGATCAGGCGCAGGGTCTTGAGCTTCGGGTAGTCGTCCTCGTCGATGCGTACGCGGTACTGGTCGCGCAGCACCAGCGCCACGGTCGCCAGGTCCATGCTGTCGACGCCCACCTCGTCCACGAGGTCCAGGTCGGGGTCGAAGGTCTCGGGAGTTACGTCCTCGAGCTTCAGCTCCCTGATCATGATCCCGGCGATGTTGAGGATCAACTGGTCCAGTTCCATTGCTACAGCCATATCCCCCCCGTCTTCCTGTCTGCTTCCGTCGGCACCCTGCGCCGGAACGCCCCCCCCGGGCCGTTCGTCCGCCACGCAGCCGTCGTCGCGCTAACGCTCCACGCTCTTGACCACCATCGTCCCGCTGCACACCGGCGTCTCCCCCCTGGTGATCCGGAAGGCGTACGCCCCGTCGCGGCCGGGGCGCGGCTCGGCCGACACCTGCAGCTGCTCGCCCGGCAGGATCATCTGCTTGAAGCGGACGCGGCTGACTTCCGCCACCCGCGCGGGCAGGCCCAGGGCGGACTGGATTAGATCGGCGACCATCGCCAGCTGCGCGATTCCCGGCAGCACCGGCTGACCGGGAAAATGGCCGTCAAACCAGGGAGAATCAGCGGGGACCCACACGTCAACCATTAGAGCGCAATCGCCTCGTCGTATGTCGGCTGCCTTGTACCACAGAGGATTTGTTCCTGCAAATTGTTCGCTCATCGCCGATATCCGCGTGCGCGGATCGAAGGCGCCGGCCTGTCACCGCGCGTCAAACCTGTCATCGCGTCCCCATTGTACCGCCGTACGCGCAGATCGTGGTCATCGCACGAGGTGCTCCCACAGGGGGCCGGACCGGCCGCGCTGGTGCATACGCTGGAGGATGGCCGTCGCGGCGTCCCCGCCGGAGGCCTCGACCCAGTTGTCCCGCCCCCGGGCCCGCTTGGCCAGGGCCTGCGCGATCGCGGGAAGGGTGATCCCCGCCGGCTGGTAGAACACCGGTTCCACGATGTTCGCTCCGGCGGCGATCTGCCCCTCCCGCACGGCCAGTTCGTGCAGGGGCGTGTTCGGGTAGATGCGCATGCCGCCGAAGAGGAAGAGAACGGTCCTCTCGAGCGTCTCGATCTGCGCCAGGGTGTCGGCGAACGTCTCCTCCGTCTCACCGGGGCCGCCGAAGAGGAGGTAGTGGGCCACGTGCAGGCCGGCGGCCCGCGCGGCGCGGTGGGCGGCCAGCACCTCGCTGCGGCGGAAGGGCTTGCCGTAGGCCTTCAGGACGCCGTCCGTCAGGGACTCCGTGCCGAATTCCACGTGCCTGAGCCCGCAGGCGGCCATGGTCTCGAAGTAGCCCTCCGGCAGGGCGACGGGCGCGAAGAAGCCGCCCCAGGGGATCGTGAGGCCGTGCTCCCGGAAGGCGCGGGCGACCTCCAGGCTGTGTCCCACGTCGGCGTTGAACGCCGAGTCGGTGATGAAGAGGTACCGGGCCCCCGCCTCCTGGAGCCGCAGGGCGGTGGCCGCCACCTCGTCGACCGGCGCGTGGCGCAGGCGCCGGCCCTCGATGCGCGGGTAGGTGCAGTAGACGCAGCGGAACGGGCAGCCGCGCTTGGTCTGGAGATTGAGCATGCCGCCGTTGCGCAGGTAGAAGTCCACGTGCCCGGCCCGCGCGTCGAAGCGGCGCCTGACGGACTGCGGCCAGGGCTCCGGCGCGGGCAGCGGCGGCCCCGCGTCCGCCCCGCTCCGGGTCACGACGCCCGGCAGGCCGGCCGGGTCCAGCCCCGCGGCCAGCGCCTCGAGCAGCGCTTCGAGCCGCTCGCCCTCGCCGACTATTCCGTAGTCGGCCTCCAGCAGTTCCATGGCTTCGCCCGGGAAGATCGTGAAGCCGCTGCCCCCCAGCACGATCGGCGCCCCGCTGCAGCGGCGGACGCGAAGGGCGAGCTGGCGATAGTCCCCCATGTAGCTGCGGGGGGCGCGGCTGTCGGTGTTGTCTGCGTTGCGGAGCGAGAGCCCGATGACTTCGGGGCTCCATTCGGCGACGGCGCGCTCCAGCGCCTGGTCCTCGCCCAGACAGTTGAGGTCCAGGCAGCGCACCTCGTGCCGCGCGGAGATGGACCCCGCCACGTAGTCGAGGCCCAGCGGGTAGACCGGGAACGGCTCGCGCACGGTGTTGACGGAGAGCAGGAGCACTCTCATCGCGGCCCGACCATCACGGCGGAGGAGGAGAGGCCGAGGCCCAGCAGCAGGACGCCCCGGCCGCCGAGGGGGACATCGACCCCGCCGGCGAGGGCGGCCGGGACGAGCTGGTCCCGGACCATCCGGTGCGCGAGGACCGCCGCAACCGCCGAGGCCGCGCCGAACTGACCGATGGCGCGGCGATAGTCGATCACGGGCCTATCGAAGCCGCTGGCCGCCACGAAGGCCGCCAGGTCGCGGGAGGCCGCCTCGGCGTGCCCGGCGGGGATGCCGGCGAGGATGGCGCCGACGGTGTTGCGGACGTTCCCGGCCCCACCCGCGGCCTCGAGCAGCGCCTGCATCGCGTCCGCCCCCGAATCGCCGCGATACGCCAGGAGGGCGACCGTGGGCTCGTCGCCGCGCGCCCGCCGCAGCAGCAGCGCCCCGCCCCCGTCGGCCGGCGGGGTGCCGCGCACCGAGTCGTCGAACAGCGGCGCCAGCGACGGATGGCCCTCGTCGACGCCGAGCACGAGGACCGCCTGGCCGGGGTCGCCCGCCAGCAGATCGGCCGCCAGCAGCGCCTGCTCGAAGGAGGCGTCGCCGCCCGTGGTCGTGACGTTGGCCCCCCGGGCGCCGAGGTGCATCGCGATCTGGCCGGCTGGCGCGTTGTGCACCGAGCCGACGAAGTCCGTGGGGGAGGGGAACCGCTGCCGCGTCTCGAAGAGCCGGCGCAGGAAGTCGTGCGTCTCCGAGAGCGCGCCCCAGGCCGTGCCGAGGCAGACGGCCATGGGCCCGGCGCCGGCGGGCGCGCCGTGACAGGCCTCGGTCGCCAGGGCCAGGGCCAGCCGCGACAGACGCTTGAGTCGACGGACGACGCGCGACGGCAGCTCCCCGCAGATCGCCTGCTCGTCGAGGCAGCCGGCGCAACTGCCGCCCGCCGCGAAGCGCTCCCAGGTGGCGCGCGTGCCGCCGGCCCCGGTCAGGCAGGCGGCGGCAGCGATTGCCAGTGCGGGCGGACGCGGTGGCATCGCGCGAGCGGTCCCGGGCCGGGCCCTGCCGATCACCAGCGCCGCGTTGTTCCCGCCGAACCCGAAGGAGTTGGAGAGCACGGTGCCGATGCTCCGCCGGACAGGCGCCGTCACCGGGTCCAGCTTCAGCTGCGGATCGACGTTCTCCAGTCCCGCGTTGGCCGGTGCGAAGCCCTCGTTCACGGCCAGGGCCGAGACCACGGCTTCTATCGCGCCCGCCGCGGCCAGACTGTGTCCGGTCGCCCCCTTGATCGAGGAGAGAGCGGGCGGGTGATCCCCGAAAAGCGAGACGACGGCCCGCGCCTCGGCCAGGTCGTTGTCCTCGGTGCCGGTGCCGTGGAGATTGATGTAGTCGATTTCCTCGGGCGCCACGCCGGCGTCGGCGAGGGCGGCCCGCATCGCGGCGATCGCCCCCAGGCCCTCGGGGTGGGGCGCCGCCGGGTGGTGGGCGTCGCACGACAGGCCGGCCCCCAGTAGCTGCGCGCCCCCGCCGGCGGGCGGATCGCTCGTGAGCAGGAGCAGGGCCGCGCCCTCCGCCACCGACATGCCGTGCCGGTCGCGGTCGAGCGGGCGGCTGCCCCGCGGGTCGATGAGCTGGAGGGAGTGGAATCCGAAGTAGGTCAGGCGGCAGAGGCTGTCGGCGCCGCCGGCCAGCACCCGCCGCGCCAGCCCGCGGCGCAGCATGGCCATCGCGAGGGCGATCGCCACGGCGCCCGACGAGCAGGCGGTGGAGACGGTGATGAGCGGGCCGCGGCAGCCGCAGCGCCGGGCAAGCAGCTCGGCCACGGTGCCGGCGCCGTGATGGCGGTAGGCGGCCGGGTCCTCGCAGCCGCCTTCCAGCAGCGTCTCGGTGCGCAGGATGCCGCCGGTCGTCGTGCCCAGGACGATGGCGTCGACCGGGCCCGGGGCGCCGGCCAGGGCCTGGTCCGCGGCAAGGCAGGCCAGACGGTGTGTGCGGGGGAGGCGTTCGCCTTCGTCCTCCGCGAGGTCCACCGCCCCGACGGGCAGGTCGTTCCCGGATTCGATGGGGAAGATTCGCAGCGGCCCCAGCCCGCGTCGTGCTTCGAGCAGGGCCGACAGCGTCTGGTCCGTGCCGCTCCCGAGGGCGCCGATCACCCCCATCCCGGCGATGGAGACCGGGCCACCGCTCAACTGGTGAGCCTCGGGGACTTCTCCTGGATGTAGCTGGCGAGCGTCCGCAGGGAGGCGAAGACCCTGGCGCCCAGCTCCTTGTTGTCGATGACGACCCCGTAGTCCCGCTCGATCATGACGACCATTTCCAGGGTGTCGATGGAGTCGATCCCCAGGTCGCCGCCGACGAGCCGGCCGTCCAGGGGGATGTCGGCGGGGGTGACGTCCGGGAGGTTGAGGATCTGAACGATCTTGACCCGCAGCGCTTCGATCAGCGTGTCCATGTCCTCCACATGATATCATCTTTCCCATGGGCGCCGAGGGGACGCAGGGCGGTCCGAACGTGGACCTCGAGACGCTCGTACCCCATCGCGGCCGCATGCTGCTGCTCTCGGAGATCGTCTCGTTCGATACGGACGAGGCCACCTGCCGCGCCGTCGTGCGCGAGGGCTGGCCGCTGACCGGGGAAGGCGGCGCCGACCCGCTGGTGCTCATCGAGCTGGTTGCCCAGACGGCGGCGGTCAACAACGGCTGGAACATCATCCAGACGCAGGAGCCGGGGCGGCACCACCGCGGCTGGATCGCGGGCATCAAGAGCGCCCGGCTGGGGGTCGACCGCATCGCCCTCGGCACGGCGCTGACGACCCGGGCGCGGAACCAGTTCGCCTACGAGGAGTTCCGCGAGATCGAGGGCACGGTCAGCATCGGCGCGGAGGTCGTGGCCGAGGTGACGCTGCAACTCGTGCAGGCGGCGCCGTGACGGACGCTCCCGCATCGCCGGCCGCGCTCGTCACGGGCGGCAGCAAGGGCATCGGGCGCGCCATCTGCGTGGAGCTGGCCCGCGTCGGCTACGAGGTGATCGTCAACTACCACTCCGACGCCGACGGCGCCCGCGAGACCGTCGCCCAGATCGAGGCCGTGGGCGGCAAGGGCAGCTGCGCCGGCTTCGACGTCGCCGACGCCGAGGCGACCGGCCGGGCCATGGAGGAGATCTTCGCGGCCCACCCCGCGGTGGACGTGCTCGTCAACAACGCCGGCCGCGTCGCGGACGAACTGTTCGTCATGATGAAGCCGGAGGCCTGGCGCAGCGTGATTGACGTCACCCTCCAGGGCTTCTACAACGTGACGAAACCGGTGCTGGAGAAGATGGTTGTGCACCGCAGGGGCGCGATCGTCTCGATCGCCTCGGTCTCGGGCCTCATGGGCAACCGCGGGCAGGCCAACTACGCCGCCGCCAAGGCCGGCCTCATCGGCGCCAGCCGCTCCGTGGCCGCCGAGGTCGCGCGCCTGGGCATCCGCGTCAACGTCGTGGCACCCGGCCTGATCCAGACCGCGATGATCCAGGAGGCGCCGGTGCAGAAGATCAAGGGCCTCATCCCGATGGCCCGCGTGGGGACGCCCGAGGAGGTGGCGCGGGTGGTGCGGTTCCTCTGCTCCGAGGACGCCAGCTACGTCACCGGCCAGGTTCTGTCGGTGAACGGGGGGATGTTCTGAACCTCAAGCTCATCTATCCGCGCTGGCCGAAGCTCATGAGCCAGACGGAGTTCCACCTGCCGCCGCACGGCCCGGTCGTCATGGCCGCCGCCCTGCCGCCGGATGTCGCCGTCACCTTCGTCGACGAGAACGTGGAGGAGCTGGACCTCGACGATCGCCCCGACGCGGTCGCCATCTCCATGATGCTCACCAGCCAGGTCCGGCGCGGCTGGGAGATCGCCGACGCCTACCGCCGCGCGGGCGTGCCGGTCGTCTGCGGCGGGATCGCCACCATGCTGCACGCCGAGGAGACGCAGACGCACGCCGACGCCGTCTTCCTCGGCGAGGCCGAGGGGCGCATGGAGACGCTCGTCGACGACCTGCGCCGCCGCCGGCTCAAGCCGGTCTATGACTACCTGCGCCAGCCGCCGCCCATCGAGATCGTGGGCACCGCCCGGCGCGACATCCTGCGGCGGGAGCTCTACAACTACCGGGGCGTGCAGATGGTGGATCTCGTGCACGCCTCGCGTGGCTGCCGCTACAACTGCTACCCCTGCTGCGTCTCCTACCTCGGCGGCCGCGTGTTCCGGCCCCGGCCGATCGACCGGACCATCGCCGAGATGGCCGCCATCGACAACAACCGCCTCTTCATCGTGGACAACTCGCTGGCCCAGGACCGGAAGTGGGAGCTGGACCTCTTCCGCGAGATGATCCCCCTGAAGAAGAAGTGGTGCTGCCACCCCATCGAGGACGACCCCGAGGTGCTCGACCTGGCCGCGCAGGCCGGCGCCTGGTACGTCTACCAGGCGGTCTTCGACACCTCCGACTACATCCGCGAGCGCATCCGGCGCTACCACGACCACGGCATCGGCGTGGAGGGCACCATCCTGCTCGGCCTGGACGAGCACACCGAGGACGACATCAAGCGCCTCGTCGACTTCCTGCTGGAGATCGAGCTGGACCTCGCCGAGTTCACGGTCCTCACGCCGTTCCCCCACACCCGCGCCTACGAAGACCTGCAGCGCGACGGGCGCATCCTCTCGCACGACTGGAACGACTACACCGCCGACAAGGTCGTCTTCCAGCCCAAGCAGATGAGCGCGGAGCGGCTCCAGGAGCTGCTGGCGTACGCCTGGGACACCTTCTACCGCGACGAGCCCCAGCCGATGAAGATGTCGAAGCTCTTCACGAGGGTGATCCGCAAGGAGATGGCCGACGGCACCGCCCGCCCCCGCCAGCGGGAGCTGCGCGGCCGGGCGTTCGGGAAGACGGTTGGGGGGATGTGAGGCGGCCGGGAGCCTTCTCCGTCAGCCGTCCAGCTCCTCGAACCGGTTCGCCGCCCTGAGCCGCGCCATCTCGCGCTCGTAGCTCGCGCGCCAGCCGATCTTCCGGCGGCGGCGGCCGAGCACCACCTTGAGCACGGGGCGCACGAGGTAGAGCCAGATGCCGATCCAGAGCGGCCCCTGCATGCGCGCATGGCGGGAAGGCTCCCACCAGCCCAGGACCTGCTGGCGCTGGTACCAGACCAGGTACTGCAGGGCGTCGGCGTCCAGGTGCCGGGTCCGCACGTTCGCCCAGATGCCGTTGTAGGTCGAGAAGTCGTCCGCGTTGGTGACCAGCCCCTCGTCCAGCAGCTGCTGGCGGATGCCGGTCTTGGGGTACGGCGTGAGTATCTGGCAGTAGGGGGAGTCGACGTCGACCTCCTTGAGGAAGCGGTAGTTGTCGATGAAGTCCTGCTCCTCGTCGTCGGGGAAGCCGAAGATCATGCCCCCCACCACCATGATGCCGTACTTGTGGCACAGTTCCACGGCCCTGCGGGAGGCGTCGAGGATGTCCCCCTTCTGGGCGGCCTTGAGGTTCTTGCGGGAGGCGCTCTCGATCCCCAGGAAGATGCTCTTGAAGCCCGCGCGGGCCATCAGGGCAACCATCTCCTCGTTGCGCGACATGGTGACGCAGTCGGCCTGGACGACGAAGTGCATGCCGCGGTAGGCGCGCTCGATGATCGCCTTGCAGATCTCGATGACCCGCGGGGGCGAGAGCACCATGTTGTCGTCGGAGACGAAGACCCAGCGGCAGCGGCGCTTGTGGTAGATATCGTCGATGTCGGCCAGGATGCGCTCGATCGGGAACGGCCGGAAGGACTGGCCGTACATGTGCCGGATGCTGCAGAAGTTGCACGAGCGGTTGCAGCCGCGGGAGGTCTCCATGACCTCCACGCTGCGGTTCATGATGTGGTAGCCCCACGTCAGGCGCCGCTTGTCGCGGATGGGCAGCTTCAGGCGCGCGAGGTCCAGCAGCTCGCCCTTCGGGTTGTGCACGAGCGCGCCGTCCGCCCCGCGGTGCGAGAGAGAAGGGATCGCGGCGACATCGTCCCTGCCGGCCAGCGCGTTGACCAGGCGCCGGAAGCACTCCTCGCCCTCGCCCCGCACGAGGAAGTCGATGTCCCGGGCCCCGGGGTCGCGGCCGATCTCCTCGTACATCAAGGTGGCGTGGTAGCCCCCGACCACGATCCTGGCCTGCGGCAGCCACTGCCTGACCAGGCGCGCGATCTTGAGGCAGGTGCCGAACTGCCAGGTCATCGACGAGAGGCCGACGACGTCGGGGCGCAGCTTGAGCAGGGTCCGCTGGAGGTACCCGCGCACGGTGCCACGCTTGCGGACGAGATCGACGAGGAAGACCTCGTGGTCCTCGTCCAGGTTGGCGCCCAGGCTGGCGATGCCGAGATTCGGCATGTGAAAGGCGGCCTCGTGCATGATGACCGCGGCGACGTCCGGCATGGAAGCGAGCACCACCCTCATTGCGTCCTCCGATCCTCGCGCGGCCTCACCCTTGCGCCGTCGCCCCGCCGGCCGCGGGCTCCAGCAGCGCCCGCACCTGGGCAATCAGCGCCCGGGTCGAGAAGTTCGGCCGGTCGTACGCCGGGGTGAGGCGCGCCAGCAGCCGCACCGTGATCGTGTTGGGCCGGCAGGCGGCGAAGCGGAAGCGTCCCGGCGTGAAGAGCCGCTGGGTGTTCCCGATGGCCGCCACGGCCACGGGCGCCCTGCAGAGCCGGGCGATCTTGAACGCACCGGCCTGGAGCGGGCCGACGGAGCCGTCGCGGCTGCGCGTGCCTTCAGGGAAGACGAAGAGGTTGCCGCCCCCGGCAAGGAAGGTCCGCATCCCCTCGAGGTGCTCCAGCGTGCGCTCCGAATCGGGGCCGCCGGACGCCAGGTAGCCCGACGCGCGCAGCACCCAGCCGAGGAAGGGGTAGCGGAAGAGACGTTCCTTGACGACGGTCGTGTGCCGGGGGAAGAGGGAGATGAAGAGCAGCGGGTCGAGATACGAGAGGTGGTTGCACACGACGACCGAGCCGCTCACGGCGGTCAGCGCCGGGTCGATCTCCCAGCGCTGCCGGGGCATGAGCAGCCGGCAGAGTCGGAAGAAGCCCCGGTAGAAAAGATTGTTGAGGCGCTGCGCCGCCCGGGCGCGGTTGTGCCCCAGCGCCATCGCCAGGAGGCAGAGGGGCGCGAAAAAGAACACGAAGCCGAGTATGAAGTATCCCCAGAGGACGAGCGTGACCGCGACCTCGACCGCCCACGTCAGGAGGCGCGGCAGGCCCGTTCGTGCGTCCGCGCCGCCGCTCACGGCGTCGCCTTCCGGAGGACGAGGCAGGTGTTGACGCCCCCGAAGGCGAAGTTCTGGATGGCCGCGGTCCGCACGGGCTCCTCGACCAACTGTCGGACGTGGCGGACCATGGCGCAGCGCTCGTCGACCTCGTCCAGGTTGAGCGTCGGGGCCACGAAGCCCCCGTGCATCATGTAGAGCGTGAGGATGGTCTCGATGGCGCCGCACGAGCCCATGGTGTGGCCCATGTAGCTCTTGAGGCCCGCCACCCAGGGTCGCCGGCCGTAGATGCCGCCCATGGCCTGGGCCTCCATGACGTCGCCCATCTTGGTGGCCGTGGCGTGCGCGCTCACGAAGTCGATCTCGTCGGCGCTCACCCGCGCCTCCTCCAGCCCGAGGCGGATCGTGCGCTCGATGCCGCGGACGTCGGGCAGGATCAGGTCGCCGCCGTTGTTGGTGCAGGCGAAGCCGAGAAGCTCCGCGAGGATGGGCGCCCCGCGGCGTCTGGCCCGCTCGTACTCCTCGAGCACCACCGCGCCGGCCCCCTCGCCCACGACGAGGCCGTCGCGCCGATTGTCGAAGGGCCGCGGGGTCAGGTGCGGCGTGGCGTTGAACTCCGTGGAGCAGGCCATCAGGTTGTCGAAGACCGCCACGGTCGTGGTGTCGTACTCGTCGGCGCCGCCGCAGAGCATGGCGTCCTGCATGCCGAACTTCACCGCCTCGTAGCCGAAGCCGATGGACTGGCTGCTGGTGGTGCAGGCCGTCGAGGAGGAGATCACCCGGCCGGTGATGCCGAACATCCGCGTGATGTTCACCGCCGTGGTGTGCACCATGGACTTGAGATAGTCCACCGCGCCGATGTTCGACAGCCCGCGGTCGTCCTTGCCGAAGAAGGTCCGGTAGATGTCGCGCTGCACGGTGGGGCTGCCGTGGGTGGAGCCGAAGGCGACGCCCAGGCGCCCGGAGGTGACGAACTCCTCGTCCAGGCCGGAGGCGGCCAGCGCCTCCTTGGCCACCTGGCAGGCGTAGTAGGCCACCGGCCCCATGGTCTTGCGGTGGTGGCGCGAGAAGCCGTACTCGATGGGGTAGTCCACGGTGCCGAAGACGCCGGCGTGGATCTGGGCGGAGAGCAGGTCGTCCCTGCGGATGGCCTTGACCCCCGATATCCCCTCGGTCAGGTGCCGGACGATCCCCTCGCGCGTGTTGCCGATGGGGGTGATGGCGGCGCAGCCGGTGACGACGACCCTGCGGCTCATCGAAGGAGGAGCCTCGTGCGGCGCCCTCAGGCGGCCGTGCGGGCGGCGGCCAGGCGCAGGACGTAGTCCACGATCTGGCCGACGGTCCTGATCTCCATGGCGCTCTTCTTCTCCTCGTAGGTCAGGGGGCTGCCGAGGAGCAGCTCGATCTCGCGCAGCAGCTCGACCGCGTCGATGCTGTCGAACTCGTAGGCCTCGCGCAGGTCCTCGTCCTGGCCCGGGTCCTTGATCTCGAAGCGCTCCGCGAAGACCTTGAGGATGGCGGCACGGGCTTCGTCGCGGGTCATCGGCACCCCGGACGGCATGACACTGGCGATCGCAGCATGGTCACGACTTTCTACTACAAGAGCCGCCGCCTGAAAAGTCAAATCTTCGTCGGCCTCGCTTGTGCTTCATGCCGCGCTCTGGCACCGTTTTCACGATGACAGCGCTTGGACAGAGCAGGGTCCCCGAGACGAACGGCACCACGGCCGGCCGCGCCTACGTCGACGCCTATGACCAGATGCAGGCGGAACACTGGCGGCAGGGCTGGCTTGGGACCGAGGATCTCCTGCTCGAGGGCGTCACGAGCGGATCGGCGCTGGAAGTCGGGTCGGGGCCTGGCTTTCTCGGCCTGGATTGGCTGCTGCGGACGAAGGGCACCGTCCTCGTCGGTCTTGACATCAACCCCGACATGGTCGGGCTCGCCGTGAGACACGCGCGGGAACTGGGACTCGGCGACCGCGTCGGGCACGTCCTCGGCTCCGCGGCGGCGCTGCCGTTCGAAGACAACTCCTATGACGCCGTCTTCACGAACCGCTCGCTGCACGAGTGGCTCGACCCAGGTCTGGTCTTCGCCGAGATGTGGCGGGTCCTGAAACCCGGCGGCAGGATGTTCGTGTCCGATCTCCGCAGGAACCTCTCTCCCAAGGCCCGCTACTTCCTCGAGAGCTGCGTGACCTCCGAGCTGGTCAGGGAAAGTCTCCGTGCCTCGATCGGCGCCGCCTACAACGTCGCGGAGGTGTCGGCCATTCTGGCGGCGGCGGAACTCGGCGACGTGGCGGTCGCCGAGACGATGCTCGGGTTGCGGGTGACGGGGGTCAAGCCGGCCTGATGCGCGCGCCCGGAGGGGGGTCTGCCGGCGGCGCGGCCAGCGGCGGGCCCAGGAAGCGCGAGAAGTGGAACCACTCGAGGGGCCGCGATCGCACCTCGGCTTCCAGCAGGTCGGCGTAGGCCTGCGCGGCCTCCCGCACGACCTCGCGGCGGCGCTCGCGGCTCGCGGCCGGCAGCGGCAGGGGGCCGCGCAGGGCGAAGTGGTACTGTCGCGGTGCGCGCCGCGCCGCGAAGAAGACATACAGCGGCGCCCGCGCGACCAGGGCCAGCATGAACGGCGCCTCCGGCAGGCGCACCTCGTGACCCGCGAAGCGCACGGGCAGCCCCTCCCGGTCCTCGCGCCAGTCCAGGTCGCCGGCCATGGAGACGAAGCCGCCGGAGCGCAGGAAGGCCGCCCCCTCGACGAGATCGAAGGGCGAGCCGCCGTCCTCGCCCACGACCTGCAGGCGGACGCCGCTGGCCGCGAGGTCCTCCTTCTGCAGGCGCTCGATGTCCTCCTTGGCGCGCCGGCCGACGTAGAGCATCAGGCGCAGCTCGGGGAGGGAGCGCCGCAGCAGGCGCGCGCCCATCTCCCAGGCGCCGAGGTGCGACATGAGGAGGATGCCGCCGCGTCCCTCGGCCAGCGACGCGTACAGGTGCTCGCGGCCTTCGAAGGTGAAGCGGATGGCGTCGCCGCTCTCGAGCAGCAGGCGGTCGAGGTAGACCGTGGTGAACGTCTGGAACTGCCGCCAGGCGCACCACCAGGCGTGCCAGCGGCCGCGGCCGGGGAACAGGGCGCGGTAGAACGCGGCGCTCACCGCTGCGCGGCGGGGGAAGAGCACGAAGTAGCCGGCGGCGACCACGCGGGCGGCGACGCCGAAGAGCCAGGCGCCGAAGACCCGCGACGCGGCTGCGAGGAGACGATAGAAGAGACGCGGCACGCCCCGGAAGACGCGGCGCACGATCAGGCGGGCGAAGGTGTCCGAGTTGCGGCAGAAGTCCACGAAGGGCCGGAAGTGCGAGATGCGCTCGGCGCCGAAGTAGCGCACGCTCACCGGCGTCTCGATCGCCGGCAGCCCGGCCCAGGCGGCCTTGACCAGGACCTCGACCTCGAACTGGTAGCGCCGGGCGCGCAGCTCGAGGGCGAGGACCTCGGGGAGGGGGTAGATGCGCAGGCCGCTCTGGCTGTCGAGCACCCGGGGGCCGCCCGCCGCGCGGACCCAGAAATTGGAGAAGCCGCGCCCGAAGCGGCTGGTCCACGGGGCGCCCTCGCTCGCCATCTGCCGGCGCTGGCCGACGACGATCGGCCGTTGCCCGGCCGGGATGGCCGCGATCAGGCGCGGGATGTCCGCCGGGTCGTGCTGGCCGTCGGCGTCGAGCGTGACGGCCCAGTCCGCGTGCTCGGCCGCGGCCCGGAAGCCGGTGAGCAGCGCCGCGCCCTTGCCGCGGTTCACCGGGTGCCGCAGCAGGCGCACCTGCGGCAGGGCCTCGATGCCGTCGACGCCGCCGTCCGTGGAGCCGTCGTCCACCACCCAGACCGGCCAGCCCAGCGCCGCGGCCGCGCGCACGACCTCGCGCGCCGTGCGGCCGTGGTTGTACACCGGCACGACGACCGCGAGTCTCATGTGAAGGCTTCGGGGAGGAAGGCGATCGCCCAGGTGCCCGGTCCCATGTGGGCGCCGGAGGTCAGGGAGAGGGGGCGCACCAGGATCGAGGCGCGCGGCAGCAGCGCGCGCACCTCCCGGGCGGCGACCTCCTCGACCCAGGGCCGGTTGTCGGAGTACTGCAACAGGATCAGCGGCGCGGACCCGGGGGGAAGCGCCGCCTCGAGCCTGCCGCGGGCGAACGCCACCTGGTCCTCGCGCCGGTGGACCACCCCCACCTTGACCGCGCCCTCGGCCAGCGGCGAGACGACCGGCTTCATGCGCAGGAGATCGCCAAAGAAGCCCTGGGTCTTCGAGATCCGCCCGCCGGCGGCCAGGAACTTGAGCTGGTCGAGGAAGATGAACTCCTGGGCGTGCGCGAGCGCCGCGCGGGCGAACTCCCGCACCGCCTCGACGCCGTGGCCCGCGCAGGCGTGGCGGGCGGCGGCCAGCGCGACGATGCCCAGGCGGCCGGCGGCGGTTCCGGTGTCGACGATGCTCAGCCGCCCCTCCGGGTCGTTCGCCGCCTGCCAGGACGTCGCCGCCGCGACGTTGCCCGTGTAGTACGACCCGACGCAGAGGTAGAGCACGTGCCGGTGGCGGCTGACGGCGCTCAGGTAGCTCTGGTGCCTCTGGAACACCGACGCCTGCGCCGTGGAGACCCTCGTCCCGCCGGCCATGGCCTCGTAGAGGGTCTCCGGGGCCACCAGCGTCTCGGGCCAGGACTGGTCGCCCAGCACCAGGTAGCTGTCCAGGACGGTGATGCCGAGGGAGGCGGCGTCCTCCGCGCCGATCGAGCCGGCCGCATCCGTCATGACGTGCACGGCCTGCGATGCGCGCGCGGCTGGGACGGCCGCAGCGGCGATCCGCTCCTCGCGCCAGGAGATCACGGGACCGATCTGGGCCAGCCCGCGCCGCAGCGCGTCCCGGTCGCCGGTGTGCAGGTGGATCTTCACGCCGCCGGTCCCCTCGCTGACCACCACGCTCTCGCCCAACGTGCCCAGCAGCTCCCGCGCTTCGTCCGCGTCCCTGTCGGACCCCACCAGGGTGCTGACGCAGTAGCCGGCCTGCGCCTCCTCCGGGCGCCAACGCTCGGCCACCGCGAGCCCTGTGCTGAAGCGCTCGGTCACCGGACGCGCCTCGCCGCGCCCCGCAAGCTCGTGGAGGAGGGTCTCGACGAAGATGAACATGCCGAGGGCGCCGGCGTCCACCACGCCCGCGCGGGACATCTCGGGGAGGATCGTGGCGGTCGCGGCCACGCTCTTCTCCAGGACCTCGACGATGTCTTCCGCGTCCCAATCCGACGGCGGCACCGACCCGGGCGGCAGGGCGCCGGCGAGGTCGTCGAGCAGCGTGAGCATGGTGCCCGGCTTGGGGTCTGCCACGGCGCGGCGCGCCTCGCCCGCCCCTCGGCGCACGGCCGCGGCCAGGTCTTCGGGGGCCTGTGCCTCGAGAAGGGGCCGGAGGAAGGCGGCCGCGATGTTGCCGGCGTTGCCCGTCGCCGCCCCGAGGATCCGCCGGGCCGCCTCCCCGGGACGGTCCGGCAGCAGGCGCAGCGGCGCGAGGCTGACCCTGAGGTTGCGGCCGGTGTCGGCGTCGGCCACGGGAAAGACGTTGATCGCGTCGAGCAGGTCCGACCAGGCCGCGAGGCGCTCGTACCCCTTGACAAGGGCGCTGCCGAGGCGCCGGTCCATCAGAATCCCAGCGCCTGCCGGATGTCTTCGGGGATCGTGAACTCCATCTCCATCGTCGCGTAGCGCACCGCGAGCTGCTCGCTGGTGCCGCGGGCGCAGAGGATGCCGCCGTCGACCTTGCGGATCTCGAAGGACATGCCGATCTTGTACTGCGCCTCAGTCACGGCGGCCCGGCAGACGAACTCGTCGAAGGCCCGCAGCGGGGCGATGTGCTTGAGGGCCGTGCGCGTCACCGGGAAGGCGTACCCCTTCTCGATCATGTAGGCGTAGAGATCGACGCCGCGCTCCGCGAAGAGGCCGAAGCGCGCCACGTCGAAGTACTTCAGGTAGTTGCCGTGCCACACGATGCGCAGGGGGTCCACATCGTGGAACGGGACCCTCATCCGCAGTTCGTAGACCGCTCCCATGGCCCCAACTCTATCGCATGTCCTCACCGGGGAATGCAATCCTTTGGTGCCGAACTCACTGGAACATCCCCCATCTTCGAGGGACAGGGGATGAGCTCCAGGGTCAGGCACAGGCACACTTGCCTCACGACCGGTGCAATGCCATAATTCAACAGTTCACAAGGCGATAGTTTGCCTCTCCTCGGGTGGACTCGGCAACGGGCCGAGAGTTGCGCGTCGTCCGGCACTGACAGCGCGATCACTGGAAGGAGGGTTCTCGTCGCTGTCCAGGACAGATCAGAGTTGATCCGCCGATCCTGAAGAAGGTCTTTGGAGAGCTCGAATTCTGGTATTCCGCAAGCATCAAAGGAGGCAGTCATGAGAAGTGGCGTGAATTCCGCCTCTCGCTTGTCAGGTCTAGTCATCCTCGGGGCCGTGCTGGTCGGGTGTGCGGGGGGGCAACAGTCAGCACGCCAGGAAACCTCTCCACAGTCGACTGCAGCGAGCACCGTCCAGAAGCTGAGCAGAAAGTACTCTCAGGTTGTCTTCAGCGGTGTTGAGGTCCCTCCCCAGATCGCCAAGGACTATCCGGAAGCTGCCGATCATTGCAGGGACGGCGCAATTGCCGAACTGAGGAAGAAGGGCTTGTTTGACAAGGTTGAAGCGGCTTCCGGGGAGCAGACCTACGGCAGCGATACACTCGTGGTGCGGACGAAGATCGAGGATATGCGATTGGTCAGCCGTTCCGCCCGCTTCTGGGGCGGTGCCTTCGCCGGGAAATCCAGCATGACGTTGAATGTGGAACTGGTGGAGGCGGGAACCGGGAATGCCCTGGGCACGCAAAAACTGTCAAGTTCGAACAATGCCTGGGGTGCATCCTGGACGTTTGGCAGCAGCGACGCCTCCCTGCCCTCCGACATGGGCGCTGTCGTCGCGGAGTATGTTGCCTCCGTCATGCCCAATTGATCTTTCCGCTCTACACGCGGACCTCGCGGCGGAAGCGCTCCGGGCCGACGATGAACTGCACCGTGGCCAGCGACCCCAGGATCGTGCCCAGGATGCCGGGAGCCAGGACGCTCTGGCCGGCCAGGAAGAGGCCGCGCAGGGAGGTGCGGTTGAGCAGGGCGGCCGAGAGCATCTGCCCGGTGGAGCGCATCACGCCGTAGGCCGAGCCGCCGGGGCTCGCGACCCAGTCCCGGATGGTCAGGGGCGTGGAGACATCCAGGAGGCGCGCGTCGCCCAGGGGGCCGATGATCTTCTCCGCCTCGGCGATGACGCGACCGCCGAAGTCCGTCTTGGCCTGCAGGTAATCGTCGCCCCGGCGGCCGCTGAGCGTGTGCTGCCAAGGCTGCCACAACTCCTCGTGGCCGGAGGTGAGCACGGAAAGCAGATTCTGGTCCGGCCGTTCGCTCGGGCGCAATTGCAGGTACATCAGGTCCCGGGCGTCGCCGACGGCGTCGGTCTGGACCGCGTAGAGATTGTGCGCCATGGCCGGCCGCCGCTCGGCCGGCACGAGGGCGTGCACTGCCGCCACGCTCCGCGTGTCCGTGAGGCCCAGGATGCGTTCCCGGTAGGAGCACTGGGTGCTCTCGGGGGCCAGCAGCTCCACCATGGCCTTGGGGTGCAGCGTGCTGACGACGAGGGGCGCGTCGACGCGCTCCCCCGACGCCAGGGTGACGCCCTGCACGCCGCCGCCGCCCGTCCGAATGCGCGCCACCCCATCCCCCGTGCGAACCGTGCCGCCCAGGGCGGCCAGGCGCCGGGCGCAGACGTCGGCCATGTGCGCGCCGTTGCTGCCCAGGCGCCACGACGAGGAGAGATAACTCGCCAGCGTCATCGTGTGATAGAAGTGGGGGCAGTCCGCGGGCGGGACCCCGATCAGGACCGACGGCAGGCCGAACACCGCCCGCAGCCCCGGCCGGCAGCCGAGGCCCTCGAGTATGCCTCCGAGAGGTGCGGTCTGCTCGAGCCAGTGCTGCGTCGGCTCGGAAGAGTAGAGAAAATCCAGGCGGTCGAACTGGACGGCGCTGCGGCGCAGCAGCTCCATCAGGGCGTCGATCTGGCGTCCCTGGTCCGGAAATGCGGCCCCCAGGGCGGCCTCGTAGGCCTCGAAACCGGCCGGCATGTCGAACGTGGCGATGCCGAGGCCCGGGTTGGTGAACAGATAGCGGTCGACGGGCCCCTCCGTGCCCATGCGCACCAGCGGCAGCTCGCCCGTGATGCCCAGGTAGTCGAAGCAGCGCCGCAGGATCTGCCCCTCGTCCAGGGCGCCCAGGTAGTGCACGCCGACGTTGCAGTGCACGCCCTGGCGCACGTAGCTGCGCATCATCCCGCCGGGCTGCCGGTTCTTCTCCAGCACCGTGACGTCGAAGCCCAGCCGCGCCAGGATGATGCCGGCGCTCAGGCCGCCGATGCCGGAGCCGATGACGAGCGCCTTTCCCCCTTCGTGTCGCAGTCTTCTCATGGGGTCGCCATGACGGGGCGCTGTATGAGTTCTCCCAGCGGCAGGACCGCCAGGCCCTGCGCCCGGATGCCCGCGAGGATGCGGTCCACCTCCGAGAGCCAGACGTCGGCGCCGGCAGGGTCCCTGGGCGCGACGTCGTGCAGCATGATGATGTCCTCCGACCGCAGGCGCTCGAGGATGCGCCGGGAGAGGCGGGTGACGCTGCGGTTGCCGCGGTCGGCGGCGCGCCTGCTGAAGTTGACGACGTAGAGGCCCGTGCGCGCCAGGGCGGCGGCCAGCCGCGGGTTGGTGACGCCCACCGGGGGCCGGAAGGCCAGCGGCCGGAAGCCGAGCTGCCGGAAGACCTCCTGCGCGCCTTCGATCTCCCGGACCAGGGCGCCGGTGCTCTTGAACATGATCAGGTTGTCGTGGCTGTACGAGTGGTTGCCGACGGTGTGCCCCGCATCGAGGATGGCGCGGACCAGCCCGGGATGACTCTGCGCCTTCTGCCCGGTGATGAAGAACGTGGCCGGCGCGCCGTGACGGGCCAGGAGATCCAGCAGCCGGGAGGTGGTCTGCGGGTCCGGCCCGTCGTCGAAGGTGAGGGCCACCGCCGGCCGGCCGGAGCACCCGCGGCTGACGATGGGCAGGAAGAAGCTGAACGCCGGGAAGAGCGGCGCCGCCAGGCACAGCACCAGGAACAGCGCGGGCGGGACGAGGGCCACGCGCGCGCTCAAAGGCAGCAGCACGACCGCCAGCGCCAGCGCGGCCAGGCCGGAGCGTTCGGCCAGGGTGAGGCTGCGTCGAGCGCCGCTGGAGGCTTGCATGTCAGGTGGGGCCATTGCACCCGTGGGCGGGCGGGGCGTCAGATCGCCAGGATGAGCACCAGCAGCGCCATGAGGTGCGCGCCGATGATGGCCCAGCGGTTGCGGTGGTAGAAGGCGTCCAGCTTCTGCAGGTTCCGCAGCCCGCCCAGCAGCCGGCGCACGCGGTCCAGGGGAAGGTAGCGCTCGTTGTCGGAGGGCGAATTGCTCTGGAAGGCGAAGGAGGGATAGAGGGCGAACGCGCGTTCGTCCCTCAGGTCCCTCAGGAAGTCATCGTAGGGCACGCCGCGCCAGGGGCGCGCCATGAGGCGCTCGGCGAACCGCCCGCTGATCGCGTAGGCGTGCGTCAGGCTGCGATAGCGTACCCGGATCACGCCCGGGAATGGCGTGCGCCCGCTGGACTTGACCATGCAGCCGAGGAAGAACAGGTGCCAGTCCGGTTCGGCGGCGAGAAACGCGGTGCAGCGCTCCAGGGCCGCGGCGCTGAAGCCATCGAAGAAGATGTCGTCCTCGAAGATCAGCATCCGCCTGGCGCCGGCGGCCAGTCCCCTGGCCATGCACTGCAGGTGCGACTCGTAGCAGCCCTGCTCGCGGTCGGTGGGGTGCCTCGGCACGACGACGAACTCGACCCGGTCGGCCAGGCCGACCCCGGCGAACTGAGCCGCGGCCTCGGCGCGGCGGTCGGGCCGCTCGGCCAGCGAGATGCAGTAGATCTTGTCAAAGAATTCCCAGCCTGCCACCATGCTCACCGATGTCGACACATTCTTCCCTCAGCGCCGCCGCGATTGTATATGAGGTGTTCATGCGGGGATACCACCGCCCAGTCCCTCTCGCACCGTTCGCCGG
Source organism: bacterium (assembly GCA_036524115.1). Classification (NCBI taxonomy): domain Bacteria; species bacterium. The sequence goes on from DATDCY010000315.1 coordinate 99,162, forward strand.
ACCGTAGATGAAGATCGTCCTGGTCCATCCCGCCGGCTCCAACTGGGTCCCCGGCAAGAAGGACGTGGCCGCCGTGGCCAACCGCATGGCGCCGCTGGGCCTGCTCTCCATCGCCGCCTACCTGGAGCGCGAGGGGCACGCCGTCACCGTGATCGATTGCCTGGGGCCGCACCCCGCCGGCGCGCAGGAGACCGCACGGCGCATCCTGGCGTGCGGCCCCGACCTCGTCGGCTTCTCCGCCACCACGTCCGGCTTCCTGGACGGCCACGACCTGGCCGGCCGGCTCAAGGAGGCCCGGCCGGATCTGCCGATCGTCTTCGGCGGGGTGCACATCTCGGCTCTCGGCGCTCCGTTGCTGGACGACTACGCCCACATCGACTATCTCTGCATGGGCGAGGGTGAGCGCACCCTGGCCGAGCTGGCAGGCGGGCGGCCCCCCGCCGAGATCGACGGGCTGGCCTGGCGCGACGGCGGCCGCGCGGTGGCCAACGCGCCCCGGGCGCCGATCGCGGACCTGGACAGCCTGCCGTTCCCGGCCTACGAGAAGCTGGCCGGCTTCCCCGAGGGCTACAACCTGCCCCTGTTCAGCTTCGTCCAGGCCCCCGGGGCCACCATGGTCACCAGCCGCGGCTGCCCCTACCAGTGCTCGTACTGCGACCGCTCGGTCTTCAAGCAGGGTTTCCGCTACAACTCCGCCGACTACGTCTACGCCCACATGCAGCACCTGCGCACGCGCTTCGGCGTGCGCCACGTCAACATCTACGACGACCTCTTCACGCTGAACCGCAAGCGCATTGCGGCGCTCTGCGAACTGCTGAGCGCGCGGCCCCTGGGGATGCAGTTCAACTGCGCCGTGCGCGTGGGCCACGCCGACGACGAGCTGCTGGCGATGCTCAGGCGGGCCGGCTGCCTGATGGTCTCGCTGGGCATCGAGACCGCCGACCCGGACCTGCTGGCGCAGCACAAGCCCGGCGTCTACCTCGAGGAAGTCCGGGAGACGGTCCGGCGCATCCAGGCCGCTGGTCTGCGCGCCAAGGGCCTCTTCATGATGGGACTGCCCGGCGAGACCGTGGCCTCGATACGCACGACCAGCGATTTCGTCATCTCCCTGGGCCTGGACGACATGAACATGGCCAAGTTCACCCCGTTTCACGGCGCGCCGCTGTGGAAGACGATCCGGGAGGAGGGCCGCCTCGACGAGGACTGGCGCCGGATGAACTGCCTCAATTTCGTGTTCGTGCCCAGGAGCATCGACTCGCGCGAGACGCTGGACCAGCTCTACAACACGCACGTGAAGCGCTTCTACTCGGACCGGGCGTGGCGTCGCAGGTTCCGCCGGCGGCTGTGGCAACACCGCCGCAGCCTGTGGCACCTGCTGCGGCACCTGCCGGACTTCCTTTCCGCGATGCGGACCTTCGAACCGTGACGCGCCTGCAAAGACCCCATCTGCGGCGTTGGGCTGCGTCCCTCCTCACTGCGGCGTACGACAACGTACGCCTCATTCGTCGGGACTTGCCCGCCTTGCATCTGGGGCCTCTGCAAGCGCGTCAACGTTTTGCGCGCCCGTGGTGCGCGGGGATCGGGCTCCTGGCGGCCGCCGTCGCTCTCGCCTGGCCGGGCGGCGCCCGCGCCGAGCAGGCCCTGCGCCCGCGCTGGGAGATCGGCGCCGGCGTCGCCGCGTTTTCCATGCCGGCCTATCGCGGCTCGAGCGAGCAGCGGGGCTACCTCCTCCCGGTCCCCTATGCCGTCTACCGGGGGGAGGTGCTGAAGGTCGACCGGGAGAAGGTCGCCGGGATGCTCTTCTCGAGCGAGCACGTCAAGCTGGACATCAGCATGAGCGGGTCGGCCCCGGCTTCGAGCGACGGCCTGGAGGCCCGCCGGGGCATGCCCGACCTCGCGCCGTCGTTCGAGGTGGGACCGCAGCTCGACGTGATCCTGTCGGAGCGCGATCGCTGGCGCCTCGACCTCTACCTGCCGGTGCGCCGGGTGGTGGCGGTCGACGGCTCGGGACTGCACGCCATCGGCTGGGTGGCCAACCCGTCGCTCGGTCTCGCCGTCAAGGACGTGGGGCCGGGAGGGGGCTGGGAGCTCGGGATCTCGGGCGGCCCCCTCTGGGCGGACGCGGAGATGCACGGGTACTACTACGGGGTGTCCCCCGAGTACGCCACCGCTGACCGGCCTGCCTACCGGGCCCGCGGCGGATACAGCGGCACGGCGCTGACCGTCAGCGCGACAAAGCGCTTCGATCGCCTGTGGGTGGGCGCGTTCGTGCGGGTCAATCTCCTGCAGGGCACGGCCTTCGAGGGAAGCCCGCTGGTCGAGGAGCGCACCGGCTATCTCGCGGGCCTGGCGGTCTCCTGGGTGCCGCTGCAGTCCCGCGACCTGGTGCTCTCGGATTATTGACCGGGCCGCGGATCCCCCGGGGAGACGGCGCCGGGCCGCGGGCCGGCCTCGGCGCCGGAGGCCAGCCCGCGATCCTGAAGGCTCCTAGAAATTGTCGTCGAGTCGGAAGAGCAGCACCGCCGCGCCCCGGAACCCGTTCCTGGTGCCGTCGCCGTCGTCGTAGTCCGTCTCCCACGAGTAGCCGCTGAACTCGTACCCCGCCTCGAGTCCCAGCGTCACCACCGGCCCGAGGTTGAAGTTCACGCCGAGCGCCGGCCCGATCCCGATCCCGAAGTCCTGGAAGTCTCCGTTGAAGTCGCTGTCGTACCCGTAGGCGAGACTGATCTGCGGGCCGATCCAGAGCCGGAAGGGCGCGGTCCGCACCACTCCGAAGCCGAAGGTATTGGTCATGACCATCCGGTCGATCTTGAGGTCCCGGTTGCCCTGCCCATCTTCGACGGTCTCCCGCTCGTACCCGAGGGCGAGACGGTAGTTGAAGATCCGATCGGCGGCGACGTTCGTGTCGAGGACGAAGTTCAGGCCCGTGGCCTTGAAGTCGTAATCCTCGTCGGGCTCGTCGAGACTGAGCGTGCCGCCTTTGACATCGACGCCCACCCCGATCCCGACTGCGCGAGCCGCGGTGGGAAGACACAGCGACACCGTCACGAGGGCGAGCAGTGCCAGTACCAAACCCGTCCGACGCACGTTCATGCATCCCTCCTCTGTTGTGTCCCGAGGCCGCGTCACGGGACCACCCCGTCACGCCAGGCCGCGGCACGGCAAGACCGACGATCGTCTTTCTTCAGCGACGCGAAGTCGTCGCGAGCGGGGTTCCTCCGGAGGTCCCCCGAGTCAGGATGGGAGGCATTTTCGGGTCGGGGTCCGGGTCTGTCAAGCAACTCCTGCCCGGAGGCGGTCGAGGGTCGTTCTTGACTTTGGCCCGGGACGTCATAGGTTTGTTCCTGAGGGTGCCTGATGTGCCGCGCACCCTGGCCGCAGCAGACAGCAAGAGAGGAGGACTCAGCATGAAGATCGCCATCCGGTTCGCTCTCGGTGCCGTTGTCGTCGCAGCACTCGCGGGCCCCCTGTCCGCCCAGCAGCCCGCGCAGGAGCCTGCGCCGCCGGCCGCGAAAGAGGCCGCGCAGGCCGCGCAACCGGCCGCCCAACAGCCCGCCGCCCAGCCCGCCCCGGAGGCGAAGCCGGAGGTCAGCCCGGAGGTCAGGAAGCTGATCAAGGGCGAGATCAAGCAGGCGGTCGCCGTGCTCGGCGCCGACGGCATCCAGCGGGTCGAGATCCTCGGGGGCGGCTACTTCTACAACCCGAACTACGTCATCGTGAAGGTCAACGTCCCCGTCGAGATCACCTACAAGCGGGAGCCCGGCTTCGTCCCGCACGACTTCGCGATCAAGGCACCGGATGCCGGCATCAACTTCTCGGAGTCGATGGACACCAAGCCGAAGGTCGTGAAGTTCACCCCGACGAAGACCGGCGTCTATCCCTTCTACTGCACCAAGAAGCTGCTCTTCTTCGCCAGCCACCGCGACAAGGGCATGGAGGGCGCCCTCGAGGTCCGGTAGGGCGTTCCGGGCGGCGCCGCGGAGGGGGGCAGAGACGGATGAAGGAACTCGTTCCCGTTATTCAGGTCCTTCACGCCGTCTTCAACGCGGCGCTCTTCGCGGCGTTCATCGTGCAGGGGACGCTCGGGTGGCGCATCCGGCGCAGGCGCCTCTCCGGGGCGTCCCCGGATTTCGCGGCGGTCAAGAAGCACCGCAGCCGCGGCCCGCTCCTCGCGAAGCTTGCGGTCGCGGGCTATCTCGCCGGCCTCGTCACCGCGTACCTGCATCGCGGCACGCTGGTCACCGCCCCCGCGCACCTCGCCGGAGGGACCATCCTCCTCGCCTGCTGCTGGGTGGCGGTCGTCCTGGGAGGGCGCATCCGCGGCCCGCAGTCGCCGGCGCGCACGCAGCACCTGGCGGCAGGGGGCGCGACGCTCGTCGCGTTCGTCGTCCAGGTCTTCCTCGGCCTCAACGTCCTGCTCTAGCGTGGCCGCTGAAGGAGCCTGATCGGACGAGCGCTCCTTGACTTTGTCCCGGGGCGCCGGGAGAATCCTCGGCGCGATGCGCGCGCACCAACTCCGATCGGCCCGCGGCGCGGGCGCCATGCTCGCCCTGTCCCTGGTGGCCGCGGCGGCGGGGGCGGGCGCCGCGACGACCGACGAGGTGCTGGCGCGGCTGGCCCGCGAGGCCGCGCGCGTCGAGACGCTGCAGGCGGGCATCGTCCAGGAGAAGCGCCTCGAGATGTTCCAGGACACCGTGACCTCGCGGGGGCGCTTCGCCTACCGCCGCCCCGACCGGCTGCGCTGGGAGCTGACCGATCCGGTCGCGACCGGCTTCGTCATCGCCGGCTCGTCCGGGCGGCGCTGGCACGGGCTCACGGGCAGGACGGAGCCGTTCACGCTCGAGAGCGACCCGATGATGAAGGTCGTGGCCGGGCAGCTGCTGGCGTGGGCGCACGCCGACTTCGGCGCGATGCGCCGCGACTTCCGGATCGCCGTCGCCTCCGAGGCGCCGGTCACGCTGCAGCTCGAGCCGCTGGCGGCCAACGCGTTCGTCGCGCGGGTGACGATGGTCTTCGCGGCAAGCGGCGACCACGTCGAGTCGGTCACCGTCGAGGAGAAGGGGGGGGACCGGACGGTCATGCGGTTCACCGACGTCGAGGTCAACCGGCCGCTGCCCGATGGACTCTTCTGAGCCCGCGGTCCCACCCGCGGACTCGCCGCTCGCGAGGCTTTTCGAGCGGCTTCACCGCCGGCTCGCCGGCCGGCGCGCAGTCCTCGCCGCCGCCATGCTGGCCCTGGTTGCGGCGGCCGCCCTGGTCGCGGCGCGCGCGACCATCCGCGAGGACATCGGCGCGATGCTCCCCGACGAGCGCTCCGCCGTCGGGCGGGACTTCGAGCTCTTCTCCGGCACGCCGCTCGCCCGCACCGTGCTCGTGGCGCTCGTCGCGCAACCGGGGACCGCGGCCGGCGCCCTCGACGAGGCGGCGCAGCGCGTCGAGGCCGCGCTCGGGCCGCCGCTGTTCTCGCCCCGTCCGTCCCCGCCCGACCCGGCGCACGTCGCCGCCCTGCTGCCGCGCGCCCTCCAGGTCATGGCCGAGCCCGGCGACCTGGAGCGCCTCGCCGCGCTCGGCCCCCGGGACGTGGCGGGAAAGCTCGCCGCCGCCTACGAAACGCTGCTCTCGCCGCAGGGCATCGGGGCGAAGGCCTTCCTGCGGAACGATCCGCTCGGCGTCGCCGGGCCGATCCTGGCGCGCTTCACGCCGTCCGGGATGTCCCTCGAGGGCGGCGGCCAGCGCCAGCGCGGCCGGGACGGGCGCAGCCTGCTGCTGACCTTCGACTCGCCGGTGCCGATGACCGACTTCGGCAGGGCCCGGGAGGTCGACGCGCTGCTGCGCACGACCGCCGCGGCGCTGCCGCCGGGCGTCGCGATGCACGCGGTCAGCGGCCACCGCTACACGGTCGCGAACGCGGAGGCGATCCGCCGCGACCTGGCCGTGATCATCTCGGTCTCGTCACTTGCGATCCTCGGCATCTACCTCTGGTTCCTGCGCAGCCGCCTGGCGGTCTTCGTCTTCCTCGTGCCGATGACGGTCCTCGTGCTCGCCACGGGCGGCATCTCGCTGCTGCCCGGCGGGGTGTTCGCGATCACGCTCGGCTTCGGCGGCGTCCTGCTCGGCATGACCGACGAGTACGCGAGCTACGTGTTCTTCGCGACCCGGCTCGGAGGCGCGGATCAGGCGCGCGCCGTGGGCGCGGCCGCGCGTCCCGTGGTGATGGGGGGCCTCGCCACGGCCACCTCCTTCGGGGTGATGGCCTTCTCCACCCTCCCGGGACAGCGGCAGCTCGGCATCTTCGGCCTGCTGGGCATCGTGACCTCGGTGCTGATCTCGCTCATCGTGCTTCCGCACTTCGTCGCGCCCGGCACGGCCCCCCTGCCGCCGCTGCCGCGCCCGCTGCCGCTTTCCGCGCGGCTCGTGCTGCCGGTGTGGATCGCGCTGCTCGTCCTGAGCCTCGCCGGCGCGACCCGCGTGCGGTTCGACGGCTCGATGGCCTCGCTCGGCTTCGTCACGCCCGAGCTGCGGGCGGCCGAGCGGGAGATCGGGACGGTCTCGGGCGACCTTGGGGGCAAGGCCGTGGTCTTCGCGCGCGGCGCCACGCTCGCAGAGGCGCTCGAGCGCAACGAGGCGGTGTACCGCCGCCTCGGCGGCACGCTGGCGCCGGCGGAGATCGTCAGCCTCGCCCCCGTGGTTCCCGGCGCCGGGACGCGCGAGCGACGGCAAGCCGATTGGCTGGCCTTCTGGCGCGGGCCGCAGGGAACGCGGCTGCGCGAGACGCTGCGCGCCGAGGCCGCGCAGCTCGGCTTCTCCGCCGAGGCCTTCCGCCCGTTCCTCGACGCGACCGCGCTGGCCCAGCCAGCGCCCGACCCGGAC
>DATDCY010000316.1 GCA_036524115.1 bacterium
GCTCGGCTTCCTCGGCTTCTACGCGCTCGCGGACTACTGGAAGTCGCGCAACGTCAAGGAGACCGCCGGCGGCCACGGCGCGCACGGCGGCCCGACCGGGACGACCGGGCTCGCGGTCAAGCTCCAGAAGATCAACATCCCGCCGATGATCACCTTCGACGAGGACTTTGGGGGCCGTCGCATCTCGTGGCTCTGGGTCGCGATCGGCGGCATGGTCGTCGGCGCGCTGGCCGCGATCATGGGCGTCGGCGGCGGGTTCGTGACCTTCCCGATGTTCGTCTACGTCTTCGGCGTCTCGACGGCGACCACCGTCGGCACCGACATCCTGCAGATCATCTTCACCGCCGGACTGGCCTCGATCGCCCAGTACGCGATCTACGGCTACGTCTTCTACACGCTGGCCATGGGCATGCTCCTGGGCTCGCTGATCGGCATCCAGGTCGGCGCGCTGACCACGAAGGTCGTCAAGGGGATCCACATCCGCGCCTTCTACGCGGTCTCGATCATCGCCGGCTTCATCAACCGCGTCACGACGCTGCCGAAGAAGTTCACCGAGCTGGAGGTCATCAAGTTCTCGAAGGGCTTCAACAACGGCATCGAGACCGTGGGCAACGTGATCTTCTGGATCGTCGTCGGCTTCTTCGGCTTCTGGATCATCAGCAAGTTCGTGACCAACATCAAGACGCTGCGGGAGGAGGGCTGAGCCATGGCCAAGACCAACAGCAAGTCCATCGGCGTCGGGGTCGTGCTGGCGATCTCCTTCTTCGCCGTGCTGGCCCTGATCTTCATGCCGGTCTTCGGCGCAGGCAGGGACGGCAAGCCCCTGAACGGCCTGGACTACGCCGACGACCTGTTCAACAAGCTCTCGAAGGGCTCCTCGTACTTCATCCCCAAGCTGCAGAAGAACGTCCAGGGCTGGGCGGGCAAGCCCTTCGATGCGGCGGTGACGCTCGACAAGCCTGAAACGGCGGCGCTGGCCGCGACGCTCTTCACGACGGCGGGCGCGACCGCCGGCGCCGACGGGGCCAGGCTGTCGGTCAAGGGCGACCTCGGCGCGGTGCTCGCGGCGGTGCTCGTGGACGCCGACAACATGTACAAGAACGACGGGGCGGCGGTCTCGGGCCGCTACGGCGGCGCCAAGGAGAAGGCCGCGCTCAAGACCTGGTGGCAGGCCTTCTCGGCGATCGACAAGGAGTTCAAGAAGACCGGCAAGATCGAGGAGTCGAACGCGATCTCCGAGGTCTTGAAGAAGGGTGTCGAGACCGCGTACAACTATTACGGGATCCCGGCGGAGAAGGTGGCCGACAAGGCGGTGCTGATGACGGCGGTGCTCGTCTTCTATCTTGTCTACACGCTCTGGTGGGGCTTCGCGATCTTCTACATCTTCGACGGGATCGGCCTGACGATGACGAAGGCCAAGGTCAAGAAGGAGGCCTAGGAAAGACATGAAGATACTCGTTCCCGTCGACGGGTCCAAGCACGCCGAAGAGGCGCTGTACACCGCGATCGACCTGCTCAAGAGCAAGGGCGGCGAGCTGTTCGTCCTGACGGTCGTCCCGAGCTTCGAGTCGTTCGACCTGGAGCTCTCGCTCTCGGGGCGGGAGCACCTGAAGCAGGACTTCGAGGCCAAGGGCACCAAGGTGGTGAACCGCTCCTGCGACATCGCCACCGGCGAGGGCGTCAAGGTCCACTGCAAGGCCGAGGTCTCCGCGACCAACATCCCCGACGCGATCATCGGCTTCGCGGAGAAGGAAAAGGTCGACCTCGTGGTGATCGGCAGCCGCGGCCTCTCGCCGGCGTCGCGCTTCCGGATGGGCTCCGTGGCCTCGAAGGTCGTGCGCCACGCACCCTGTTCTGTCTACGTGGTGAAGGCGAAGGCCTGATCCCGCGGCGGGGGCGCCGCCCCCGCCGTCGTCGCGCTGTGCGGCCCCGGTGCCCTTCCGACGTGGTCGGGGAGGCGCCGGGGCCGAGCGCCGTCAGGCCAGCAGCCTGGCGAGCTCTTCGCGCAGCGCCGCCGCCGTGTACGGCTTGTGCAGACACGCCGCGAAGCCGTGCCGCCGGTACTCCGCGATCGCGTCGCTGCCGGCGTAGCCGCTGGAGACGATGGCCCGCACGCCCGGGTCCATCTCCAGCAGCGCGCGCACGGTCTCCAATCCCCCCATGCCGCCCCGTATCGTCAGGTCGAGGATGACGATGTCGTAGGGCCGGCCGGCTTCCCGCTCCGCGCGGTAGCGCTCGAGCACCTGCTCGCCGCAGGCCACGGCGTCGGCTGCGTGGCCCAGCGCCCCAAGCAACTCCACGGCGACCTGGCGGACCACGTCCTCGTCGTCCATGAAGAGGATGCGGCCGCGGCGCCCCCCGCCGGCGGGGGCGGCGGTGATCTCCGCGGCGACGGGCGCCCGGGACGCCGGCAGCAGGATGGTGAACGTCGAGCCCTTGCCGGGCGCCGACACCACGCCGATTGTCCCCCCGTGGTTGCGGACGATGGCGTGGGAGGTGGCCAGGCCCAGCCCGCTGCCGCCCTCCTTCGTGGTGAAGTACGGGTCGAAGACCCTCGGGAGGTCGCCTTCCGCGATGCCGACGCCGCTGTCCCGGATGGTGATCTCGACCGCAGCCGCCGGCGCCATGCCCGGCGGGAGGGGCGCCGCCGGAAGGTTGCGCGCCCCGATCTCCACCGTCCCCCCGTGGGGCATGGCCTGGTCGGCGTTCAGGACGATGTTCTGGATCACCTGGGCCAGCTGTCCGGCGTCGGCCTCGACGTTCCACAGATCGGGCGCGGCCGCGATCCGGCAGGTCGTGCGCGCCCCGCTCAGCGAGAAGGTGGCGGCGCTCTCGAGGAGCGGTGCGAGCGCCAGGACCTTCTTCACCGGCCTGCCGCCCTTGGAGAAGGTCAGGAGCTGGTTCGTGAGGTTCACCGCCTGGTGCAGCGCCTGCTCCGCCTTCGCGAGCATGGCGAGGGAGCGCTCGCGGTCGTCTGCGGCCAGCCGCGCCACCGAGATGTAGCCGAACACGCCCTGCAGGAGGTTGTTGAAGTCGTGCGCGATGCCGCCGGCGAGCGTGCCCACGGACTCGAGCTTCTGGCTCTTGAGGCGCTCGGCCTCGAGGAGGCGCCGCTCGGTGATGTCCGTGAAGAAACCCACGAGGGTGGCGCGGCCCTCGAGCTCCACCCGCACCGTGCTGATCGCCACGCGCACGGGAGAGCCGTCACGCCGCCTGAAGGTCCGTTCGCTGGTCCGCGTCCGGCCGTCGACGTGGGCCCGGAAGCGGGCGACGGACTCGTCGGCCTCCTCGGGCGCGACCAGCTCCGGGACGGTGAGCGCCAGCAGTTCCTGCTCGGGGTACCCGAGCATGCGGCAGATCTGCGGATTGGCGTAGCGGATCGCGCGGCCGTCGACGTCGGCGGCGAGGATGCCCACCGAGGCACCCTCGATGATGGCGCGGAACCGCGCCTCCGAGTACCGGAGGGCCTCGGCCGTCCGCCTGCGCTCCGTGACGTCGAGGATCACGGCCTGGGACCGCACGACGCCTCCCTCCGCGTCGCGCTCGCCCGTCGCGGAAAGCATGACCTCGACGATCCCGCCGTCCTTCCTGATGAACTGGTAGGGTACGTCCCTGGCGAAGCCGTCCCGGAAGAAGGCGGGCAGGACGACCTCCTCCGCGTACCGGCGCGAGGCGGGCGTGTAGAAGTCGGTCACCTTCCTGCCGATGACCTCGGCGCGCTCGTACCCGAGCGTCCGGAGCCAGTGGTCGTTGACCTCCACGAGCCGGGCGTCGCGGTCGATCGAGTGCAGCAGCACCGGCGTCTCGTTGTAGAGGCGCCGGTACTTGGCCTCGCTCTCCCGCAGCGCCGCCTCGGTCCGCCTGACCTCGGTCACGTCCCGCCCGGTGCACTGGTACTCGACGAGGCTTCCTTCGGCGTCGAAGATCGCGTGGTGGGTCCACTGGTGCCAGGTCACCCGGCCGTCCGGCAGGACGATGCGCGCCTCGGCGATCATGGAGGGGTGCTCCCGGTCGAGGGCCGCGACGTCCCTGATGAGCGCCTCGCGGTCGTCGGGGTGGATGAAGGGGTGGTAGCAGGTGCCGATCAGCTGCTCGCGGGTCATGCCCGCATAGCGGCAGAGCGTGTCGTTGACGAAGGTGAGGATGCCGCCGGGAGCATACCGCACCACAAACTCGGCCTGGGTGTCGACGATGGCCCGATAGCGGCTCTCGCTGGCCTGAAGCCGCTCCTGCGCCTCCTTCTGCGCGGTGATGTCGGCGATGACGCCGATCAGGCCGATGTCGGCGCCGCGCGCATCGTGGAACCGCCGGCCGGAAAGGTGTCCCCAGAACGACGAGCCGTCGCGCCGCCAGTAGCGGCGATCGACGTCGACCGACTCGATCTCGCTCGCCAGCAGGGCGAGCATGGTGCGCCGGCCGGTCTCACGCTCCGAGGGGTGCACGAGGTCGACGTACTCGCAGCCGACCATCTCCGCGAGAGGACGCAGGAACATCTCCGCCATGCGCCGGTTGGCGTGCGTGATCCTGCCGGCCTTGTCGACGAGGAAGATCCCGACGCTGGCCGTGTCCAGGATCTGCCGCAGCAGACTGCTCCGGTCTTCCTGTCGCTGCTCGCCCCGGCGCTGATCGTCCACGGCAGGGTACTCTAGCGCATCCGGCGCGGGTGGCGAAGTGCCCCGGATGCCTAGCGCCGCGCGCGGAGAATGGCCGCCTGCAGCTCCTCGAAGGTGATCGTGTCCTGCTGCACGAGCAGCGTGCCGTCGAGGGCGACCGAGGCGACCGGAGGGTCGACGCCGGGGCGGTAGTCCGCAGAGGTGTCCTTGACGATGACCAGCTCGACGCCGAAGGCGTCCCGCGCGTGGGCGGCCGCCGCGAAGTTCGCCTGGCACTTGCGTCCCATCGGCTCGTTGACGTAGAGCGTGACGACCGGCTTCCTCACCCGCGCCTCCCTCTTCCCCGGGGGGCGATTATCGCACGCGTGCGAGGCTGCGAGTCGGCGGTGCCTGTTGCGGGATCCACAGCTCAGGCCGACGTGAGACCCGAGGGAAGCGCAGCCGTCGCACGGCGAAGCAGGTCCAGCCCCCTGATCTCCTCGGCCATCAACGGGAAACGGAGCACCGGCAGCGCGAACCTGTCGTCGATATCCTTCAGGTACTTCAGCTGCATCCGCCGCCGGTTGCGAAAGAAGGCGTTTCCGCACGCCGCCTCGGGCAACAGGAGATTCGCGACGATGAACTGCGTGTGAATCCCCGCGCGCCTCAGGTCGAGCATGGCGCGCCAGGATTCCATGATTGGCGTGGATTCGGGGTACAGAACCAGGCTGAAGACCGCCCGCGCCGGGTCGCGCAGCAGCGCGATGATCTGACGGAAGCGGTTGCCGGTCTCCTGCTTCACCGCCGCGTTCTCGGCGGATGAGACCATCATCTCCACCTGCCGCGCGTAATCGAATGGCAGGTCCAGGAGGCGCAGCGTGTGGCCGGTGGGGGCCGTGTCGAAGACCACCACGTCGTAGTCGCGCCCCTCGATGAACCGGACGAACCTGTCGAAGGCCGCCATCTCCACGGTGCAGGGGGAGTTGAGCTCCTCTTCCATCGCGGCGAGCATCTGCGCCGAGCAGGTGCCGCGGGATTCGCCCAGGACCCGCTCCCGGTATTCGGCGAACGCCTGCTGCTGGTCGATCATGACGGCGGAGAGATTCCCGGCGATCGGCGCCGGCTCGCTGCCGACGGGGACGCCGAAGACCTCCCCGAGGTGCGCCGCCGGGTCGGTCGTGACGATGAGGGTCTTGAAGCCCCGGTCCGCGAGGTGCATGGCGACGACGCAGGAGACCGTGGTCTTGCCCACGCCCCCCTTGCCCGTGAAGAAGATGGCGCGGGTCCCCTCGCCGGGAACGGGAAGCAGGAGGCGGTCGAGGTCCGGCGGCGCCGGGGGGGACGGTTCCGGCTCGCAGCCGGGCGGGCCGGGCGCGGTGGCTGGAAGAATGCCATCGTAGAGCTCCGCCGCGACCGAGGCGAGCGCGGAAATTCCCTTCACCTCGCCGTCGCGCAGGAGCATCCGCCTGATCGGCGTCCCGAGCGCTGCCGCGGCGTCCGCGATGACTCGCTGCTGCGCCTCGAACTTCCCCGCGAAGAACCTCGCGTCGCAGGCCTCCCGGGGCAGGATGCCGTTGATGACCGTGAGGCCGGAGGTTATCCCGATCGTCCGGAGTTCCTTCCTGGCGCGCAGCGTCTCGTAGAGCGACAGCGACTCGGGGCGCATGACGAAGACGAACGTGGTCCGCTCCGGGTCCCGCAGCAGCGCCGTGGCCCGGTCGTACTTCTCCTTGGAGTCCTGGATCGTCTGGACCGGCCCGAGGCACGTCTGCCCGCTGCCCCTGGCGGACTCCTCGATGTGTCGCGACCAGTCCACGGGCAGCTCGAGCAGCCGGATCGTGTGGCCGGTGGGGGCGGTGTCGAAAACGATCACCTCGTATTCGGCGCCTTCCATGAAGTCGATGAACCGGTCGAACGACGCCATCTCCGTCGTGCAGGGGCCGCTCAAATTCTCTTCGAGGGACGCGATGACGTCCTCCGGCATCACGCCGCGGTAGGGGCCGATCAAGCGCTCCTTGTATTCGCGCGTCGCCGCGTCCGGGTCGATCTCCATCGCCCACAGGTTCGAGATCCCGTGGATCGGGACGATGCGGTGCCCGATCGCCTGTTCGAAGACGTCGGCCAGGTTCGAGGCGGGATCGGTGGTGACGATCAGGGTGCGCTCGCCCTTCTGCGCGCGGTGGATGGCGGTTGCCGCGGCCATCGTCGTCTTGCCGACGCCGCCCTTGCCGGAGAAGAAGAGATACCGGGTCACGGCGGCGCCCGCTACGCCATGGGCAGGGCCACGGGCGGCGCCTGCGGTTCGATGCCGAGCGCCGTGCACAGCTCCTCGTAGGCAGGGTAGGAGCCGGTGCGGAAGACCTGGCCGTTCACCAGGGTCACCGGAAGAACCTTCTTGCCCTGCGCGTGGAGCAGGTCGGCGACCGCCTTGTTCTCCAGGAAGGCCTTCGTCTGCTGGGCGAGGCCGTAGCGGACGACTTCCACGCCCTGGCGCTGGAGCGTCATGACGGCGTCGTTCATGCGGATGAGCGTCGGGTCCACCGCGGGGCCACAGATGCCGGTGGGGCAGCACATGGCGGGATCATAGATCTCGACTTTCATGGCCGGTCACCTCCTGCCGGGGATGCTGGGCGAGCCCCGTGACGACGGTGCTCACATGATGGCGTTGAAGAGATACCCGACGAACATGATCCCGACGCCGACTACGCCGGCGAACGTCGCGATCAGCCGCGGGCGCAGCACCTTGCGGAGGATGATCATCTCGGGGAGCGAGAGGGCGATCACCGCCATCATGAAGGCCAGGACCGTGCCGAGCGCCGCCCCCTTGCCGAGCAGCGCCTCGACCACCGGGATGATCCCCGCCGCGTTGCTGTACATCGGGATGCCGATCAGCACCGAGAGCGGCACGGACCACCAGGCGCCGCGCCCCATGAAGGACGCCATGAAGTTCTCCGGGACGTAGCCGTGGATCCCGGCGCCGACGGCGATGCCGAGCACGACATAGATCCAGACCCTGCCCACGATGTCGCGCACGGCGTCGACGCCGTGCTGGATGCGCCGCGCAAAGGGGAGTCGCTCGTCGAGCCCGCCCTCGCCCCCCGTGCCGATCGCCTCGTAGACCCACGGCTCGACGTGGCGCTCCATGCCGATCCTGCCGATGGTCCAGCCGGCGAGCATCGCGATCACCAGCCCGGTGCCGAGATAGAGCGCGGCGATCTTCCAGCCGAAGAGACCGAAGAGGAGCACGAGGGCGATCTCGTTGACCATCGGCGCGGAGATCAGGAACGAGAAGGTCACGCCGAGCGGGACGCCGGCGGTCACGAAGCCGATGAAGAGCGGAACGGCCGAGCAGGAACAGAAGGGGGTGACGATGCCCAGCAGGGCCGCCATGACGTTGCCGGCGGCCTCGCGCCTGCCGGCGAGGATGCGGCGCGCCCGTTCCGCGGTGAAGTAGGAGCGGACGATGCCGACGACAAACACCACGATGGTCAGCAGCAGAAGGACCTTCGGCGTGTCGTAGAGGAAGAACTCGACGGCCGAGGCGAGGTGCGTCCCCTCGGCCAAGCCGAAGAGCCGGTAGGTCAGCCACTTCGCCAGAGGCAGGAGGCTGCGGTAGGCGACCCACCACACGGCGAGACCGATGCCGCCGGCGAGCAACGTTCGCCTGGGAAACGACGCTGCCCCGGTCAGGCCGGCCGGGCTCATGGGTATCGCAGTGCCGGCCAGGGGACTCGCTTCTTTATCGGCGGTCACCATCGCAGTCCTCCGGATCGCTGTTGCTTTTTCAGTAAGATGTAGACATACTACTCTCGATTCGTCGTATGTCAACATATAGGAGGCAACGATGAGCCTGCGACGGTACGAGGCGGTGATGAAGGCCGTTGCCGATCCCACTCGCGTCAGGATCCTCAAGATGCTCGAGCCGGGCGAACTCTGTGTCTGTCAGATCATCGCCGTCCTCGCCCTCACTCCCTCCACGGTCTCCAAGCACCTCTCCCTGCTCAAGTCGGCGGGGCTCGTCAATGACCGCAAGGAGAAGAAATGGGTTCACTACTCGCTCGACCGGACGAGTGCAGACCCTTATGTCGCCGGGATTCTCCGGGAGCTTGCAGACTGGCTCGTCGATGATCGAACGATTCTCGCCGATCGGGGGCGACTCGCAGAGGCGAGGAAGGATGTTGGCCCGAGTGCCTGTGCGGTCGGGTCCTGTGTCGAGGCCAGGCCATGAGAGGAAGGCCGCCGGTGGTCGAGGTGCTTTCGCTCCCCGGATGCCCGGGCGCAGAGCGGGCGCTGAGCATGGCCCGGGAGATTGCCGCAGCGCTGGCGCCCGGAGCCGACGTGCGCGACATCCGGCTGACGGAGGCCGAAGCCAGGGAGAGGGGATTCCCGGGCTCGCCGACCGTGCTCGTGGACGGCAGGGACATCGAGGGACGTGAGCCGCACGCCGCGGGCATCGCCTGACGCGCGTACGAGACCGGCGGGGTCCCGCCGGCGTGGATGCTCGAGACGGCAGTCCTGAGGGCGCTCGCGCCTCGCCACATCCTCTTCCTGTGCGTGCAGAACTCCGCACGCAGCCAGCTCGCGGAGGGGATCGCGCGCTTCCTGGCGCCGCCGGGAGTGACGGTCTCCTCGGCCGGCTCGAATCCTTCCTCCGTGCGGCCGCAGGCGATCCGGGTCCTCAAGGAGATCGGGATCGACATCTCCGCGCAGCGCTCCAAGGCGATGGACGAGATCGACGCGGCCTCTGTGGAAGCCGTCGTAACGCTCTGCGCCGAGGAGGTCTGTCCGCTCTTCCTCGGCGGTGCGGTCAAGCTGCACTGGGGGCTCCCGGACCCGGCAAAGGCCCCGGGCGACGACACGGCCCGGCTGGAAGCCTTTCGCGGCACGCGGGATGAACTGTTCCGCCGCCTGAAGCTGCTCTTCGACGGCTGGAAGAGCCGATCCTGAGGCAGGGGAATGAGGTGTTCAAGACAATACCTGTCGGGACGAAGGTCTCACGCCTGCAGGCGCAGGCCCGTGAAGGAGGGATCCGCATGAGAAACGGCTTCATCGTGGCCCTTGCCACAGTCTTGATCCTGTCCCTGCCCCTGGCGGCGGGGGCCGCGCCTTCGTCGCCTCCCGCGCAGGCCCCGCCCTCGGGCGTGGCGGGAACCGCGGGGGAGCGCCCGCTCGTCGAGGTCGACGATCTCCTGAAGGCGCCGGAGAAGCACCAGGGCGCGCTGCGGGTGCGGGGCATGGTGCGGAAGGTCTTCGCGAAGGAACAGCGGCTGGGGCTGCTCGACGCGCGCTACGCGAACTGCTGCTCGACGCCGTGCGAGACCGAGAAGCTCCTGCCCGTGGCCTGGGCGGGCGAGATGCCGAGAGTGCGGGCGCTGGTGCTGATCTCGGGCGACATCCAACGGCGCGACGGGAAGATGGAGTTCGTCGCCACGGGCATCGAGCCGGCGGCGCCGGCTGGCGGCACGTCCAAATGAGATCCCCCGCGGTCGCGGCCAGGGAGGCGCTCCTCCCGTTGGCGGTCTTTGCCGCGACCGTGCTGGTGCACTATCTCTGGGTGGGGAGGGCGCCGGAACCGGCGGTGGTCGAGTCCCCGTGGGCCTCGCTCCCCTCGGACGCGCCCTCGGCGCTGGCCAGCTACGTCGACGCCGGCGACTATTGGCTGGGCTACTCCTATGGGCTGTCGCTGGCGTTCGCGACGACGGCGGTGCGCGCCTTCGCACGGGGAAAGTCTGCCGCCGGCGGCTTCGCGCTGGGCGGGCTCACCTTTTCCGGCCTGCTGGCCGCGGGCGGCTGCTACCTGCTCGGCTGCTGCGGCTCCCCGATGCTCGTGGTCTACCTGAACCTCTTCGGCGCCGGATACCTCCCGTTCGCGAAGCCGCTGCTCGCGGCGCTGACGACGGTGTCGATCCTTGGCGCCTGGTGGTGGATGGCACGCGTCGCGCGCAAGCGGGCCGCCTGCTGCCCGGCGAGCGTGACATGAAGGAACTCAACGTCCGGTGGCAACGTCTTCTCGACGAGGCGAACCAGACCTGCCCTCGGTGCGGCACCACGGAGGCGGAGGTCGAGAGGGCAATCGACCTCCTGCGGCAAGCCATGAAGCCGCTGGGCATCGCGGTGCTTCTCGAGAAGGAGGCGCTCAGCCCGGAGACGTTCGCCGCTGCCCCTCTCGAGTCCAACCGGATCTGGGTAGGCGGCGCGCCGATCGAGTGGTGGCTCGCCGCCACCAGCGGCCAGAGCCAGTGCTGTGACGCGTGCGGGGATGCCGATTGCAGGACCATGACGGTGGACGGAAGAACGTACGAAGCCATTCCGGTCGAACTGATCGTGAAGGCCGGCCTGCTCGCTGCCGCGAGGCTGCTCACTCCGGCACCGCCGCACGACGCCGGGGGCGGCGGGGAGGGGGAGCCGCCGCGCGGGCCGGCGCTGCCGACGACGCGCTGCGGCTGCGGCTGAGTCAATTGCGATGCAGTGGAGGAGACGATGAAGATCACGGTCTACGGTCCGGGATGCAGGAAGTGCCACGAGGCCGAGGAGCTTGTGAAGCGCGTGGTTGCCGAGCTCGGCTCCGACGCGGTGGTCGAGAAAGTCAGCGACCTCCAGGCGATGATGAAGCTGGGGATCATCAGCACGCCGGGCGTGGCCGTCGACGGCGTGCTCAAGGTCGCTGGACGGATTCCCAAGGCGGACGAGATCAGGGGTTGGCTCGGGAAGTAGGGTGCCTGGGTCGATGAAGACCGGAGCGAAGCTTGCGACTGTCGCCCTCCTCGCGGTGGCCGTGGCGGCCACGTTTGCGTTGCGGAGCGGGAAGAGGGCCGAGTATGTGGCCCGGCCCGAGCCGGTCGCCGTGCAGACACCGCAGGCACCGGGAGGCTCGGCGCCGCCGGCAAGTCCCGCGCCCGGGCAGGAGGCTGCGTCACCGGTGGCTGCCGCGCCCGTCCGCGCCAATCCGCCCGCCGGCACGCCGCCGGTCGCGACGGCAGCCAGGCCCCGTATTCTCGAACTCGGCTCGATGCGCTGCCAAGCCTGCCTGGAAATGGCGAAGGTGCTCCATGCCCTGCGGGCCAGCCAGGGGACGAAGCTCCGGGTGGACTTCATCGACGTGTTCGAGGAGCCGGCAGCCGCCGAGCGCTACAACATCGCGCTGATCCCGACGCAGATCCTCTTCGACGCGGCCGGCAAGGAGATCTTCCGCCACCAGGGCTTCTTTTCCCACGACGATATCCTCGCCACGTTCCGCCAACTCGGCGTGCAGCTCTAGCCGGACCCCGCGATGGAAGCTCTATTCGCCTCGCTGAGCCGCGCCGTCGAGAGTTCCCCCGTCGTCGCCCTCGGGGCTTCGTTCGCCTGGGGACTCCTGAGCGTGCTCCTGTCTCCCTGCCACCTGGCGAGCATTCCCCTGATCGTCGGCTTCATGAGCGAGCAGAAGGGGATGACGGTCGGTCGAGCCTTTCGCACTGCGCTTATCTTCGCTCTCGGGGTCCTGGCGTCGATCGCCTTGATCGGCGTGATCACGGCAGCCCTCGGCCGGATGCTCGGCAACGTGGGCGGCTGGGTCAACTACCTCGTGGCGGCGGTGTTCTTCGTGATGGGGCTGCACCTGCTGGACGTGATCCCGCTGCCCGGGGGAGGACCATCCGGGATCCCCGCTGCCCGGCGAGGCTATCTTGCCGCCCTAGTCATCGGGTTCGTGTACGGTGTCGCGCTCGGCCCCTGCACCTTCGCCTACATGGCGCCAGTGCTCGCCGTTGCCTTCAAGTCCGGGGCAACCTCGCCGGTCTTCGCCGCGGCGCTCTTCACGGCCTTCGGCGCCGGGCACTGCGCGGTCATCACGGCGGCGGGGACCTCGGTCAAGGGAGTCCAGGACTACCTCCGATGGAGCGAGGACTCCCGGGCGATGCTGATCGGGAGGCGCATCTGCGGCGTCCTGGTGCTCGCGGGCGGACTGTACTTCCTCTACACGGCGCGGTGAGTTCGTGATCGCAGGCCTCGTCCGGCGGGCCCCCGCAGCCATGGGAATCATGGCGCTGCTCCTGTGCGCCGGTCCGGCGGCGTCCGCCGAGGGGGAAATCAAGGAATGAATGCAGGGAGCGTCTTCACGACAATGGCCGGGTGTGTGCTTCTGCTGCCCTCCCTGGCGTTCGCGCTCGATCTCCCCAAGCCCGGCCTCACCGAATCCAACGGCGCGGTGACGGTGGGCAAGCCGGCGCCGCCTCTCGCCGGGAAGGACATCAAGGGGCGGGCGATCACCGCCGAGACCTTCAAGGGGCGGCCGGTGCTCGTGGACTTCGGCTCGATCTTCTGCTCGTCCTGCCAGGAGACCATCAAGGAGTTCGTGCGGCTGGAGAAAGCGTACGGGTCGACTGACCTCGCGCTGGTCGTCGTCACCGACGGGGCGTCGTCGACGAAGGCCATGAACAACCTGTTCCGCCAACTGGGGGCGACCTACACGGTCATCCGGGACGAGGGTTCGAAGCTCTTCGAGAGCTACGGGGTGACCCTGATCCCCTTTCAGGTCGTCATCGATCGGCAGGGGGTCGTCAGGAAGATCCACAATGGATTCAACGCGGACATGGAAGGCGTGTTCGGCCTGAGAGAGCTTTCGGGCCTGGGTGCAGGGAAGTAGCCGGGAGGAACGAATGGCCGCGAAACAGATGAGCTTCTTCGACCGCTATCTGACGCTCTGGGTCGCGCTCTGCATGGGCGTCGGCGTGGCCCTTGGGAAGGCCGCGCCCGAGGCCGTGGCGGCACTGCGCGGCCTGGAGTTCGGCGAGGGCTCGCAGATCAACGTCGCCATCGCGGTGCTGATCTGGCTCATGGTCTACCCGATGATGCTCAAGGTGGACTTCTCCTCGGTCCTCAACGCCGGCCGCAATCCGAAGGGGCTGTTCGTCACGCTCTTCGTGAACTGGATCGTGAAGCCCTTCAGCATGGCCCTCTTCGGCTGGGTCTTCTTCCGCTGGGTCTTCAGCGGGTTCATCGCGCCGGCGGAGGCCGACCAGTACATCGCCGGCGCGATCATCCTCGCCGCGGCGCCCTGCACGGCGATGGTCTTCGTCTGGAGCTACCTCACGGACGGCGACCCGGGCTACACGCTGGTGCAGGTCTCGGTCAACGACCTGCTGATGCTGGTGTTCTTCGCGCCGATCGTGAAGTTTCTTGTCGCGGGGGCATCGAGTCTGATCGTTCCCTTCAGCGTTCTCTTCGCGTCGGTGCTGGTGTTCATCGTCATTCCCCTGACGGCCGGGGTGGTCACCCGCGCCGCACTGATCAAGGCCAAGGGCACGGACTGGTTCTCCTCGCGCTTCCTGCCGGCGCTGCACCCGGTCGCAGTGGTCGCGCTCCTCGCGACGCTGGTGCTGATCTTCGCCTTCCAGGCCGACAACATCACGGGACGGCTCTTCCATGTGCTGCTGATCGCGGTGCCGATCACGATCCAGGTCTACTTCAACGCGTCGCTCGCCTACGGGTTGATGAAGTGGCTCAAGGTTCCGCACACGATCGCGGCGCCGGGGGCCCTGATCGGCGCCAGCAACTTCTTCGAGCTGGCGGTCGCGGTGGCGATCACCCTCTTCGGGCCGGAGTCCGGCGCGGCACTGGCCACGGTCGTCGGCGTGCTCGTGGAGGTGCCGGTGATGCTCTCGGTCTGCAGCTTCTGCAACCGGACGCGGCACTGGTTCCCCGTCCCG
>DATDCY010000317.1 GCA_036524115.1 bacterium
CCGCGCTCGCCGGCGGGCTCGCCGCGACGCACTTCGGTTACCCGCTCCTCTGGGTGCTCGGCGCGGTGGCGCTGCTCGCGCCGGCGCTGCGCCGCGGCGCGCGAGAGACGGTCGCGGCCGGCGCCGCGACTTGAACGCGGCGGCGGCTCTCGGGTACCATGCGCGCCATGCAGACGGCTGAGAAGCCGTGGTCGCTCGGCCTGTCCGTGGTGATCCCGGTCTACAACGAGGAGGGCTCCGTCGGCGAGCTGGCGCGCCGGCTGACGGAGGTCCTCGCCGCGATGGGCCCCACCTGGGAGGTCATCTTCGTCGACGACGGCTCGCGCGACCGCACCGTCGAGATCGTCCGCGCCATCAACCGTGAGGAGCCGCGGGTCAAGCTCGTGCGCTTCCGGCGCAACTTCGGCCAGACGGCGGCGCTCGCCGCCGGCTTCGACTACGCCTCCGGCGAGGTGGTCGTCACGATGGACGGCGACCTCCAGAACGACCCGGCGGACATCCCGCGGCTGGTGGCGAAGATCGGCGAGGGCTACGACCTGGTCAACGGTTGGCGCGTCAAGCGCAAGGACACGTTCCTGACGCGGCGGCTGCCGTCGATCGTGGCCAACGCGCTGATCTCGCGGATCACCGGCGTGCGCCTGCACGACTACGGCTGCACCCTCAAGGCCTTCCGGCACGAGGTCGCCAAGAGCGTCAGCCTCTACGGCGAGCTGCACCGCTTCATCCCGGCGATCGCCTCGGGCATGGGCGTGGAGGTCGCGGAGCTGCCGGTCAACCACCACCCGCGCACGACCGGCACCTCGAAGTACGGCCTCTTCCGGACGGTGAAGGTGCTGCTCGACCTGATCACGGTGAAGTTCCTGCTGTCGTACTCGACGCGGCCGATCCACGTCTTCGGGCTCATCGGCCTGATCAGCGGCGGGCTCGGCGTCGGCATCGGCGGCTGGCTCTCGTACCAGAAGCTCTTCCTCGGCGTCGGGCTCTCCAACCGGCCGCTGCTCTTCCTCGCCATCCTGCTCGTGATCGTCGGCGTGCAGTTCATCACCATGGGGCTGCTCGCGGAGCTGCAGACGCGCATCTACCACGAGTCGCAGAAGCGCCCGACCTACACCGTCCGCGAGACGCTCGGGATCTAGCAGGCCGCCGATAGCGGCCCATCTGCGGCCGGGCCTGGTGATCCATGTCACACCCCGCGGCCTGATTCCGGGCTTATGGTGCCCACTGACGGCGACAACCATCCCGGAGGTGACGCATGGCACGGTTCAGGAAGATGCTTCTCCCGGTCGCGCTGTTGGCTGCCGCGCTCCACGGCACGATCATCACCGGCTGCGGCGGCGGCTCCTCGCCGAGCACGCCCTCGGGCAGCGCGGAGGTGCGGATGAAGTTCGGCGGGCCCCAGGCCGCGCGTGTCGCGGTGGCCGGCGCCCGCTCCGCTTCGGTGGCCGGAGCGCAGGTGTTCGTCGACGGGGTCGTCGTGGGGGTCACCGACGCCAACGGCGAAATCGTCCTGCAGCTGGCGCCGGGGACCCATACGATCACCGTGGCGGCCGGCGGCGTCACGAGCAAGGCGTTCAAGGTCACGGTTGCCGAGGGCGATGTCGTCACGCTCGAGGTCGAGATGGAGCCGGACGGTACGCTCGTCGTCGACAAGGACATCGATCACGACGGCGACTACGACCAGGACGACGACGCCGATGACGACGATGACCACGACGGCGACAAGAACGGCGGCGACGACGACAACGGCGACGACGACACCGATGACGCCGACGAGGGCGCGAACGCCAAGTAGGGCAGATCGGCGCGCGCGTCCGCGGCGAAGCAGCGGGCCCCGGCCGGCCTGACGTCTCCGAGTTCACGACCCGGGAGGAGCGCGCATCTCCCGGGTCGCTATTGCCTCCGGCGGGCTTCCGCTGCTGTCGGCCCGTGCCCCGCCCGCGGTGCCAACCCTTGTCTGGGCCCGTGAAAGCCATTAGAATCTGAAAACTTATGGGCCAGGAGCACCTGAAGTTCAGGGCGGTCAGGGGCACGCGGGACGTCCTCCCGCCGGAGACGGCGCGCTGGCGGCGCATCGAGCGCACTTTCCGCGAGGTCTTCGAGCGCTACGGCTACGACGAGGTCCGGGTGCCGATCTTCGAGGAGACCACGCTCTTCGCGCGCGGTCTCGGGGACGCGAGCGACATCGTCGAGAAGGAGATGTACACCTTCCCGGACAAGGGCGGCCACTCGCTGACGCTGCGCCCGGAGGGGACGGCGGGCGTCGTCCGCGCCTTCCTCGAGAACGGCCTCGACAAGCTCCCGCCGCCCGTCAAGCTCTGGTACGCGGGGCCGATGTTCCGCTACGAGCGGCCGCAGAAGGGACGCCAGCGCCAGTTCCACCAGATCGGCGCGGAGTTCTTCGGGGTCGCCGGGCCGGAGGCGGACGCGGAGCTGCTCGAGATGGTGCACGCGGCCTTCGCGGCGCTGGGCCTGCCCGGCCTCGCGCTGCAGATCAACTCGCTCGGCGACGCGGCGTGCCGGCCCGCGTACCGCGAGGCGCTGCTGGCGTACTTCCGGCCGCACGCGGCGGAGCTGTGCGAGAACTGCCGCCGCCGGCTGGAGGCCAACCCGCTGCGGGTGCTCGACTGCAAGGCCGAGGGGTGCCGCGCGCTGCGCGCCAACGCGCCGGACGTGCGCGACTTCCTCTGCGGCCCCTGCCGCGACCACTTCGCCGCGGTGCGGGCCCTGCTCGCGGCCGCGGAGGTGCCCTTCACGGAGAACCCGGCGATGGTGCGCGGCCTCGACTACTACACGCGCACGACCTTCGAGCTGACGAGCACCGGGCTTGGCGCGCAGGACACCGTCGCCGCCGGCGGCCGCTATGACCGCCTCGTCGAGGAGTTCGGCGGCAAGCCGACGCCGGGGCTCGGCTTCGCGCTCGGGGTGGAGCGGCTGGCGCTGCTGTTGGGCGAGGGCGGCGGCGAGAAGTCGCAGCGCCCCATCTTCCTGGCGGCGCTTGGCGACGCCGCGCGGCGCGCGGCCTGGCCCTGGCTCGTCGAGCTGCGCCGGCGCGGCGCCGCCGCGGAGTGGGACTACGAGGGGCGCAGCCTCAAGAGCCAGATGGGGCGCGCCGACCGGCTGGGCGCGCGGCTCGTGGTGATCGTCGGCGACAACGAACTGGCGGCCGGCGCGGCGCAGGTGCGCAACATGGCCGACAAGACGCAGCGCGCGGTGGCGCTCGTCGACCTGGTGGAGACGCTGGCGCCCACGGTGTACGCCGAGGGCGGGTGAGGGGAGGGGGATTCACGTGAAGGGCAACGAGATCCGCGCCAGATTCCTGGAGTTCTTCGCCGCCAACGGGCACGAGGTGATCCGCTCCTCGCCGCTGGTGCCGGCGAAGGACCCGACGCTGCTGTTCACGAACGCGGGGATGGTCCAGTTCAAGGACCTGTTCCTCGGCCTCGAGCGACGCCCCTACACCCGCGCGACGACCTCGCAGAAGTGCGTGCGCGCCGGCGGCAAGCACAACGACCTCGAGAACGTCGGGCGCACGGCGCGCCACCACACCTTCTTCGAGATGCTCGGCAACTTCTCCTTCGGCGACTACTTCAAGGCCGACGCCATCGCCTACGCCTGGGAGTTCCTGACCAAGGTCATGGGCCTGCCCACGGATCGCCTCTGGGCGACGGTCTTCCGCGACGACGACGAGGCCGCGGCGCTCTGGCCGAAGATCTCGGGCCTGCCTGCCGAGCGGGTGATCCGCCTCGGCGAGAAGGACAACTTCTGGGCGATGGGCGACACCGGCCCCTGCGGGCCGTGCAGCGAGATCCTCATCGACCAGGGGCCGTCGGTCGGCTGCGGCCGGCCCGAGTGCGCGGTCGGCTGCGACTGCGACCGCTACCTGGAGATCTGGAACCTCGTCTTCATGCAGTTCAACCGCGACGCCGCCGGGACGCTCACGCCCCTGCCCAGGCCGAGCATCGACACCGGCATGGGCCTCGAGCGCCTCGCCTCCGTCGCGCAGGGCAAGCAGAGCAACTTTCACACCGACCTTTTCGCGCCGCTGCTGGCGTTCGTCGCGGACGCGAGCCGCAAGCGCTACGGCGCCGACGAGAAGAGCGACGTCTCGATGCGGGTCATCGCCGACCACCTGCGGGCGACGACCTTCCTCATCGGCGACGGCGTGCTGCCCTCGAACGAGGGGCGCGGCTACGTGCTGCGCCGGATCATGCGCCGCGCCGCCCGCCACGGGAAGATGCTCGGGCTCTCCGAGCCGTTCCTGCACAAGGGCGTCGGCGTCGTCGTCGAGGCGATGCAGGGCGCCTACCCGGAGCTGGCGACGCATCTGGAGTTCGTGCGCCGGGTGACGAAGGTCGAGGAGGAGCGCTTCACGCACACGCTCGAGCAGGGCCTCGGCCTGCTGCAGGAGATGATGGACAAGGCGCGCGCGGGCGGCAAGGTCATCTGCGGCGAGGACCTCTTCCGCCTCTACGACACCTACGGCTTCCCGCTGGATCTGGCCGGGGAGATCGCCGCCGAGCAGATGCTGACGCTCGACCACGAGGGCTTCGAGGCGGCGATGCGCGCCCAGCGCGAGCGCGCGAAGGCCTCGTGGGTCGGCTCGGGCGAGACGGCGGCGGGCGCGTGGCCCAAGCTGCTCGGCGGGCTGCCCGAGACGAAGTTCACCGGCTACGCGCACGCGGAGGGCGAGGCGAAGGTCGCGGCGATCTTCCGCGGGGAACAGCGCGTCGCCGCGGCGGCGGCGGGGGACGAGGTCGAGGTGCTCCTCGACCGCACGCCGTTCTACGCCGAGAGCGGCGGGCAGGTCGGCGACACCGGGGAGATCCGCACCGAGAAGGCGCTGCTGCTGGTCGCGGACACGAAGAAGCACTGGAAGGGCTACGTGCTGCACCGCGGGAAGCTCGCCGAGGGGACGCTCGCGGAGGGCGAGGTGGTCACCGCGGCGGTCGACGCCGAGCGCCGGCGGCGCATCGCGCGCAACCACACCGCGACCCACCTGCTGCAGGCGGCGCTGCGCAAGGCGCTCGGCGACCACGTCAAGCAGGCGGGCTCGCACGTCGAGGCCGACCGGCTGCGCTTCGACTTCACGCACTTCGCCGGCGTCACCGCCGCGGAGCTTGCGACCGTCGAGGAGGAGGTCAACGCCGCGGTCTGGGCCGACCACCCCGTGCACAAGGAGGAGAAGACGCTCGAGCAGGCGGTCGCCGCCGGCGCGATGGCGATCTTCGGCGAGAAGTACGGCGACCACGTGCGCGTGGTGACGGTCCCCGGCGTCTCGATGGAGCTGTGCGGCGGCATCCACGTCGGGCGCAGCGGCGAGATCGGCTTCTTCAAGATCGTCAGCGAGGGGAGCGTCGCCGCCGGGGTGCGCCGGATCGAGGCGGCGACCGCGGAGGGGGCGTACGCGGCGGTGCTCGAGGAGGAGCGCGAGTTGGAAGGGGCCGCCGCCGCGCTCAAGGTCGGCCCGCGCGAGGTCGCCCGCCGCGCCGAGCGGCTGGCCGAGCAGGCGCGCGGGCTGGAGAAGGAGGTCGCGGACCTCAAGGCGAAGCTCGCGCGCGGGGCGGGCGGCGACCCGACCGAGAAGGCGCGCATCGTCAACGGCGTCAAGGTCCTGGCGGCCCGCATGGACGGCCTCGACATGGACACCCTGCGCACCACGGTCGACCACTTCAAGGACAAGCTCGGCAGCGGCATCGTGCTGCTGGCCTCGGTCGCGGACGGCAAGGTCTCGTTCGCCTGCGGCGTGACGAAGGACCTCACCGGGAAGCACAAGGCCGGCGACCTCGTGAAGAAGGTCGCGGCGGTGTGCGGCGGGTCCGGGGGCGGCAAGCCCGAGATGGCGACCGCCGGCGGCAAGGACCCGTCGCAGGTCGACGCGGCACTTGCAGAGCTGGTGAAGCTGATCGAGGGGAAGTGACGGATGGGCGTCGAGAGGATCGCGAGCGTCCCCGAGTTCGAGCGCTGCCTCGAGGCGAGCGCGGCGGGGCCGGTCTTCGTCCTTAAGCACTCCACGACCTGACCGGTCTCCGCGGGGGCTCGGGACGAGTTCCTGGCGTTTGCGGCCGGCGGCCAGGCGCGGTGCGTCGAGGTCCTCGTCCGGGAGGACCGGCCCGTCTCGCAGGCCATCGCCGAGCGCACGGGCGTGCGCCACGAATCGCCGCAGGTGATCTGCCTGGCGGGGCGGCGCGCCGCGGCCCACGCCTCGCACCGCGAGATCACGCTCGAGTCCCTGCGCCGGATGCTCTCCGGTGCCGGGACCGGGAGGGGAGAGCGATGAGGATCGCGATCGAGTACTGCGGCGTCTGAAACTACCGTCCCCAGGCCGCCAGGCTGGCGGCCGCCATCGAGCGGGAGACCGGCACGCGCGTGGAGCTGATCGAGGGCAGCGGCGGGGTCTTCACACTGTCGGCCGACGGCGCCGCACTCTTCGAGAAGCGGCGGAGCGGACGGTTCCCTACCGAGAAGGAGGCCGTGGGCTTGGTCCGGGGTGCTGCGGCGCCGAGCCCCGCGTGACGGCGGCGCCACATTTCTGTAACGATTGACGGTGGATTGTACGGCTGGTATGAACGGGCCATGGCGCCATCAATGGACCAGGGGCAACAGAGGCCATTGGTTTGGAGGTGTGCGTCGCGAGACGTCAGCCGCGCAAGCCTCGCGTCTCTTCCGACGTCGTTTCTGCCTGCGATTCCGGTCCGTCACCGGGCAGCCGTGATCCCCGGGCACAAGGAGAGTCCTGTATGCCTGAACGACTGACGAAACAGAAGAAGCAGATCCGAACCGCAAGGAAGCTCTCCGGCATCGGGAAGTGCCCGACGGGCATCAGCGGGCTCGACGAGATCACCGGCGGGGGCCTGCCGCGTGGACGGACCACGCTCGTCTGTGGCGGCGCCGGCAGCGGCAAGACACTCCTGGCCATGGAGTTCATCGTCCGGGGCATTCGCGAGTACGACGAGCCGGGCGTGTTCATGGCCTTCGAGGAGACCGCCGGAGACCTGGCCAAGAACGTCGCCTCCCTGGGGTACGATCTCGAGGAGTTGGTCCGCCGCAGGAAGCTCGCCATCGACTACGTGTACATCGAGCGCAGCGAGATCGAAGAGACCGGGGAATACGACCTGGAAGGCCTCTTCGTCCGCCTGGACGCCATGATCCGCGAGGTGGGCGCCAAGCGCGTCGCCATCGATACGATCGAGGCCCTCTTTTCCAGCCTGCCCAACGAAGCGATCCTGCGGGCGGAGCTGCGCCGGCTCTTCCGCTGGCTCAAGGACAGACACGTCACCGCCGTCCTCACCGGCGAGCAGGGCAAAGAGACCCTCACCCGCCACGGCTTGGAGGAGTACGTCAGCGATTGCGTGATCTTCCTGGACCATCGCGTGATCAAGCAGGTCGCGACGCGTCGGCTGCGAGTCGTCAAGTACCGTGGCTCGGCCCACGGGACCAATGAGTACCCGACGATGATCGACCGGCATGGCCTGAGCGTCCTGCCGATCAGCTCGGTCGGCCTGGACTATGGCGCGAGCACCGAGCACGTCTCCAGCGGCATCGAGGGGTTGGATTCGATGCTGGGCGCCCGCGGCTACTACCGCGGCAGCAGCGTCCTGGTCTCCGGCACCGCCGGCACGGGCAAGAGCAGCATGGCCGCCGCCTTTGCCGATTCGACCTGCCGCCGGGGCGAACGGTGTCTCTACCTGGCCTACGAAGAGGCGCCTTCACAGGTCATCCGGAACATGGGCTCGATCGGCTTCGACCTGGGCCAGTGGGTGCGCAAGGGACTGCTGCGCTTTCACGGGGTGCGTTCGACACTCTACGGCCTGGAGCAGCACCTGGTGAGCATGCACAACCAGGTGAACGACTTCCGCCCCGCCGCCGTCGTCGTGGACCCCATCACCAACCTGATGGCCATTGGGGACGATGCGGAAGTCAAGTCCATGCTGACACGGATGATCGACTTCTTGAAGAATCAGGGCATCACGGCCCTGTTCACGAGCCTCACCCAAGGCGGCGGTCCCGTCGAGCAGACCGAAGTGGGCGTTTCATCCCTGATGGACACCTGGCTGCTGCTGCGCAACGTCGAGATGGACGCGGAGCGCAACCGCCTGCTGTTCATCCTCAAGAGCCGCGGCATGGCGCACTCCAACCAGGTCCGCGAGTTTCTCCTGTCCGATCAAGGCATTCGGCTCAGGGAGGTCTATCTCGGTCCCAGCGCCGTGCTGGCCGGCACCGCGAGGGCGGTGCAGGAGGCCAAGGACAAGGCCCAGACCGCCCGTGAGCAGCAGACGGTCGCCCGGCGGCGGCGCGAACTGGAGGGAGAGCAGGCGGCGACCCGGGCCCAGTTGGAGGCGATGCGGCTCAAGAGCGCCGCCCTGGCGGAAGAGATGAAGATACTCAGGGCCGAGGAAGAGGGTCGCCGTACCGCCGTGGCGCGCGACCAGGCGGAACTGGCCCGTATCCGGGGCGGGGACGTGAAGAAACGAGCCTGACCGCAGGGTAGCCAGGAGAGGGTACGGTCATGCCAGCGAAGGAACGCAAAAGGAAAGCCGCGCGCCGCAGTGCGCGCGAGTCGCAGCCCACCGATCGGTCGGCGGCGCCCGAACCGGTGGAGGTGTGGAATCTGCGGCTGTATATCGCC
Source organism: bacterium (assembly GCA_036524115.1). Lineage (NCBI taxonomy): Bacteria > bacterium. The sequence continues at coordinate 8,627 of DATDCY010000317.1, forward strand.
GGCCAGACGCCGCGGGCGGTCGCGGCCCTGGAGAATCTCCAGAGGATCTGCGACGTGCATCTGGCCGGACTGTACACCATCGAAGTCGTCGATCTGCTGAAGAACCCGCAACTGGCCAGAGGCGACCAGATCCTGGCGGTGCCGACGCTGGTCCGCAAGCTGCCGGAGCCGGTGCGGAAGATCATCGGGGATCTCTCGAACGAGGACCGCGTCCTCGTCGGCCTGGACCTCCGGCCGCGATGACAGGGGTGAGCCATGAGCAAGAAGCGAACTGAGACCGTGGAAGAGGTCATCGCGTCCGCGAAGGGGAAGTCCAAGCGCCAGAAGTACGTGCTGCGGTTGTACGTGGCCGGGATCACGCCGCGGTCGCGCGAGGCCATCCGCGCCGTGACCGCCATCTGCGAGGAGCATTTGCAGGGCCGGTACGATCTCGAAGTGATCGATATCTACCAGCAGCCGACGCTGGCCAAGGGCGAGCAGATCATCGCGGCGCCGACGCTGATCAAGAAGCTGCCCGAGCCCCTGCGCAGGTTCATCGGCACCATGGCCGACAAGGAGAAGCTCCTGGTGGGCCTGGACCTGAAGCCGAAAGACCGGTGTTGAAGGGTCTGCAGACGGCGCAGGTTCCGACCGCGAGAGTTGAAGCATGAGCAGCGAGAGCAAGGACCGTCGCAGCAAGGCGCAATTGCTGGCGGAGGTCGAGCGCCTGCGCCTGCGCTTGGAGGAAGCGGAGCAGACGCTGGAGGCGATCCGCACAGGCGACGTCGATGCCCTGGTGGTGGCCAGTCCGCGGGGTGAGCAGATCTACTCGGTCACCGGCGCGGAGCACGTGTATCGCGTGATCGTCGAGACGATGAACGAGGCCGCCCTGACGGTGGATCAGGACGGGACGATCCTGTTCTGCAACCAGCGATTCTGTGAGCTGATGAGGACGCGGATTCAAGGGGCGCTGGGGCGCAAGCTGGCGATCTTCGCCGCCCGCCCCCAAGCAGCGACGTTGCGGGCAATTCTCAGGGACGCCCGGACCGAGGCGCTCCAGCGACGCGTCACGCTGCTGGCCGCGGACGGCACGGCGGTCCCGGTGCAGATCTCCGCCAGCCCCTTGCACGCCGGCAATACGATCAATGTCTGCCTTGTGGCCTCCGACCTGACGGACCTGGAGGCTTCCACCAGCTCGATCCGCGTCCTGCGCGAGCAGCAGCAGGCCTTGGAGGAGAGCGAGGCGCGTTTCCGGTCGATCTTCGATTCCAGCCAGGACGCCATCGTGATCGCCAACGACGCGGGCACGTATGTGCAGGCCAATCCGGCCGTCGAGGCGATCTTCGGGGTGCCGCCGGAGAAGATCATCGGCCGGCAGGTGTCGGAGTTCGTGGGCGGGGACATCGACTTCCCGACCATCTGGCGGGACTTCCTGGCCAAGGGCAGCTTCGCCGGGGAAATCTCCCTGACCGGCGTCCGGGGGCGTGTGCGCTGCGTGGAGGCCTACGCGGTCGCCAACGTCCAGCCGGGACGGCATCTGTCGATCTTCCATGACATCACCGAGCGAAGGCAGGCCCAGGAGAAACTGCAGGCGGTCAATGAGCAGCTCCAGGCGCAACGCGAAGAGCTGTGCGCGCAGGCCGAAGAACTGCAGGCGATCAATGAGGAACTCACTGCACGCGAAGAGCAGCTGCGGGCGAGCAACGAAGCCCTCAGTGAAAGCGAGGAGCGGTTCCGCACGCTGGCCGACAACATCTCGCAGCTCGCCTGGATGGCCGACGAAACGGGCCGGATCTTCTGGTACAACAAGCGCTGGTACACGTACACCGGCACTTCGGCCCATCAGATCTGGGGCTGGGGAGAGGTCCATCACCCCGATCACTTTCTGCGGGTGACGGCGAAGCTTCGCCACTGCTTCGAGACGGGCGAGGCCTGGGAAGACGTCTTCCCGCTGCGGGCCGCTGACGGCAGCTACCGCTGGTTCCTGTCGCGGGCGACCCCGATTCGCGACGGCCGGGGCATCGTGGCCCGCTGGTTCGGCACCAGTACGGATATCACCGACCAGCGCGTCGCGCAGGAAGCCCTCCAGGAGCTGAACACCGTGCTGGAGAGCAAGGTGGCCCAGCGCACCGAGGAGTTGGAGCACCGGGCCCGCCAGCTCCAGAAACTGGCGCTGGATCTGTCGGGGGCGGAGGATCGCGAGCGCAAGCGCATCGCCGAGGTCCTGCACGACGACGTGCAGCAGATTCTGGCGGCGGCGAAGTTTCATCTCATTTCGATCCGGACCCGGGCCGCCCATGATCCGTCGATACTGACCACGGCGGCGCAGGTCGACCGCATGCTCTCGGAGGCGATCGACAAGTCGCGGGCGTTGTCGCATGAACTCAGTCCGGCCATGCCAGACAGCGGCGATCTTGGCGACGCCCTCGGCCGGCTGGCCAGCCAGACTCAGATCAAGCACGGCCTGCTGGCCCGCGTCGACGCCTTCGGCAAAGTCCGCGTGCAATCCGAGGCGCTGCGGTCCTTTCTGTACAAGGCGGCCCAGGAACTGCTGTTCAACGTGGTCAAACACGCCCGGGCCAATGAGGCGAAGATTCGCGTCCGGCGCTTGGGCCGCTTCATCTGCCTGTCGATCTCCGACCGGGGGCGCGGGTTCGATCCCGAGAAACTCAAGGCGACCGCGGGACTCGGGCTGTTCAGCATTCGCGAACGCGTCGACCTGCTGGGCGGCCGGATGAAGATCAGGAGCGTCGAGGGGCTCGGAAGCACATTCCGTATCGTCGTGCCGGATAGCGGGATTGCCGGCACGGCCCTGTCGAAGAGAGAGGAACCGGCGGACCGTGCCGCAGAGGCAACGGTGGCGGACGGCGGCATGCAGCGGCGCCTGCGCGTGCTGATCGCGGACGACCACCAGATTGTGCGGGAAGGCCTGGTTTCGCTGCTCTGCGATGAAGGCGGCGTTCACGTGGTCGGCGAGGCGGCCAACGGGCGTGAGGCGGTGGACCTGGCGGACAAGCTTCAGCCGGACGTGATCATCATGGACGTGGCCATGCCCCTGATTGACGGCGCCGAGGCGACCCGGCAGGTCAAGCGGCATATGCCGCGGACGCGGGTGATCGCACTATCCATGTACGAGGAGCATGAGAACGTGGAGAAGATGCTCGCCGCCGGGGCCGAGGCATACATCCTCAAGACGGCACCCGCCAATGAACTCCTGGCCGCCGTCCGCGGCAATACGCCGAGCGCGCGGGAGCAAGACTCATAGACGAGCTCTCACCGCGTGGGGCGGGTTTGCCCCCCTTAGGCTGACCTTGATCCAGGCTCTCCGAGACGGAATCCACAAGCCGTTCCACAGCCCCGTCAACAGGTAATCAACGGATTGACCACAGGGAGGTGATCACGGCGTATTCGTCTACTTCTTGACACCGGCAGGGCAACTCGGCTAGATGGTGTTGCTGACGCGCCTCGTCGAGCAGCGGGTTGGGGGTTGGGCGCGTTGTCCTCCGGTGGGGAAGGGGTGAGATGAAAGCTGAGGTCAGCTGTCTCAACACCCGGGCAATACTGGACTACCTCCATCGCCGGTCGATCGATCCACGACCGTTCGTGTGCGACCTCGACCCCGAACTTGATGTCCATGGCGATCCGATTGCCTACCTGAGCGATCGCAACAATTGGGTCTCTGCGAGCGTCGTCAGCCGCCTTTTCTCGCGACTGCGAGAGCGGCTCGACGATGAGCAGCTGGCGTTCAAGATCGGCCACGACTCGGTTGTGCACCGGCGCTTCGGGTACGTGCAGAACATCGTCCTGCGGGTCTTCCTCTCGCCGGAGCAGGGCTTCCGCAAGGCACAGGAGGTCAACGACCGTTTCAATCGGACCAAGCAGGTCGAGCTCGCGGAGCTGGCCGAGGGCAAGGCGCTCGTCCGGCTGACCTGGCACCCGGGTATGGGACACTCGAAGGACCTCTGCCTTTTCAACCAGGGGATCTACTCCGCGCTCGCCCAGACGTGGGGCATCAAGCCCGCGACGGTCACGGAGACCAAGTGCGCCTTCGAGGGCGGCGGTTGCTGCGAGTACCGGATCCGCTGGCAGCCGGTCTCGCAGCCCCTGGGGTTCTTCCGGCGCTTCTTCATCCCGCGCGCTCTCTTCCAGGAGACGGTTCGCGAACTGGAGGAGGACAAGGAGCTGCTCTCGCAGAAGTACCGGGAGGTCCGGGAGCTCAGCGGGCGGCTGCGGCGCAAGATCAGCGAGCTGGAGACGATCCACGAGTCCGGGAAAGCCATTGTCTCGCTGCTCGACCGCCGCGAGCTGCTCAACGTCATCATGCGGTTGACGACCACGAGCCTCGGCTACGATCGCAGCATCATCCTCCTCCACGACGAGTCGGAGCAGGCGCTGGTGACCGCGGCCTCCTCGGGGGGCGAGCTGGAGCTGATGCGTCAGTTCGGCGGCTACCGGGTGCCGCTCAGCCGCACGAGCAACATCCTCGTGCGGACGTTCGACACGGGCAAGCCGGTCCTCGTGGCCGATGCCTCGCGCCACGGGCTGAACAGGAAGAATGTCCTGCTCCAGACCTTCGCCCCGACCTCGTTCGTGATCGTCCCGCTCATCAGCCGCGGGAAGGTCATCGGCGTCATGGCCGCCGACCGCGTGGACGACGCGGCGCCCCTGACGCAGGAGGACCTCGACTCGCTCACCGGCTTCGGCAACCACGTCGCCGTCGCGCTCGAGAACTCCCGGCTCTACGAGAGCCTCGAGCAGGCCTCGCTCGACGCGATCCAGGCGCTCGCCAAGGCGGTCGAAGCCAAGGACCCCTACACCCACGGCCACTCCGAGCGGGTCGCCGCCTACTCGGAACGCCTGGCGGCCGCGCTCGGCCTCGAAGAGCGGCAGCTGCTCAGCATCCGGCTGGCCTGCCTGATCCACGACATCGGCAAGATCGGCGTCACCGAGAAGATCCTCCACAAGCCCGGAGCGCTGGACGCCGCGGAGCAGGGGGTCATCAAGCAGCACCCGGTGATCGGCGAGACGATCCTGCGTCCCCTCAAGGGCCTGGGGGACATCGCCCGGATCATCCGCAGCCACCACGAGCGCTTCGACGGCCTCGGGTACCCCGATGGTCTGCGCGGCGAGGAGATACCGCTCGAGGCGCGCATCATGGCCATCGCCGACACCTTCGACGCGATGACCACGACCCGGCCGTACCGCGAGCCGCTCGCGCGGGACGCCGTCCGCGACGAGCTGGAGCGGAACGGCGGCCGGCAATTCGACCCCGTCCTGGTGGAGTTGTTCCTGACGCACGTGGCGTCCACGTACGGCTGGGCTCCCGCCTCCCTGGAGCCATGCCAGCCGGGACGCTGAGCCGCTTCCTGCAGACCCCCCTCAACGCGGCCGTCTTCTCCTGGTACCCGCCGCAGGTCACGCGCTGCTACACGCGCCTGCTCGGCCGCCGGTACTTCCGGGTCCGCCCCGACGAGGCGGAGCGTCACCTGCGCCAGCTGCGGGAGGTGTTCAGCCACGGGCACCGGGCCGGGGCCTGCACGCCGGCGCTGGAGCAGCAGGTCCTCCAGGGCGTCTTCGACCACTACTTCGAGAAGCTGCTCCTGGCCTACTGGGGCTTTGCGCGGATGCGCCGCTACCTGCTGCGGCGCGTGCGGCTCGTGCACGCCGATCTTCTCGACGACGCACTGCACGGGGGACGGGGCGTCCTCGTGGCGACCGCGCACTTCGGCGCGGTGGAGTTCCTGCCGGCGTCGCTGGCGCTCAGGGGGTACCCCGTCACCGCCGTCGCGCGCTTTCGGACCGCGAAGCTCAAGGAGACCCTGGTGCGGCGCGCCTCCCAGGTGGGGGTCGAGCTGCTCGACCTGGACGACGGCGCCATCGTGCCGAAGATGCTGACCACCCTCAAGGCCGGCCGCATCTTCGTCACCGAACTGGACGAGTTGAGCAACTGGCGGCCGAGCGCCGCCAAGATCATGAACTTCTTCGGGCGCCGCGCGGCGCTCGATCGCGCCCTCGAGGTGCTGCAGCGGCGCAGCGGCTCGCCGCTGCTCCTGGGGCTCATGGAACGACTGCCGGGCCGGCGCTACCAGCTCGTCCTCGAGTCGCCCGTCGAGCACCACGCCGCCCCGACCGGCCTCGGCGACGATGCGCTGCTGCTCAAGCGGCTCGAGCACCACGTCTACGAGGCGCCGGACCACTGGTACAACTGGAAGGAGCTGCAGCGCATCGAGCAGCCCGCGGCGGCATGAGGATTCGCCGCGCCGAGGCGCTCCTGGTGCGCCTCCCCCTGAGGCTCACCATCCGCCACGCGCTCGCCGCGCGCCGCGAGAGCCTGAACGTCGTGGTGCGCCTCGAGGACGAGGCGGGCAACGCGGGCTGGGGCGAGGGGGTGCCGCGGGACTACGTCACGGGTGAGTCCCCCGAACGCTCGTTCGAGCTTCTGGCGGGGTCCCTCCTTCCGTCGCTCGTCGGCGCCGAGATCGCCGGGCCGGAGGCGCTCCTCCCCGCCGTCGTCTCCCTGCTGAGCCCGGCCGCGGGACGCCAGAGCTGCTGCTGCGCCGCGGAGCTGGCCCTGTTCGACCTGGCAGGCAACGCCTTCGGCCGCCCCGCGGCTGAGTGGTTCGGCGGCGCGCGGCGGGATACCGTGCGCTACGGTGTGGTGCTCCCGCTGCTGGAGCCGCCGGAGACCGCCGGCTTTCTCGAGGCCGTCCGCCGGCTCGGGGCGCCGCACCTCAAGATCAAGGCCGAGGGGGACCGCTGGCCCGAGGCGCTGGCGGCCGCCCGCGCGGCGCTGGGGGACGCGATCACCATCGCCGTCGACGCCAACGGCAGCTGGGGCCTCGACGAGGCGGCGGGCCACCTGCGCCGCATGGAGCCTTTCGGCGTCGCCTGGGTGGAGCAGCCGCTGCCGCGCGGGCGGGAGAGTGAGATTCCCGACCTGGCCCGCCGCAGCCGCATCCCGCTGATGGCGGACGAGTCGCTCACCACGCTCGCGGAGGCGCGGCACCTGGTCCGTGACGGCGGCTTCCGGCTCTTCAATCTGCGGGTCTCGAAGCTCGGCGGGCTTGCCGCCGCCCATGCGGTGGCGGACGTCGCCGCCGCGGCCGGTCTCGGCGTCCAGGTGGGCTGCCAGGTGGGGGAGTCATCCATTCTCTCGGCGGCGGGGCGCATCCTCGCGGCGACCCTCCCCTCGTGCGCGGCCGTCGAGGGCTCGTACGGCACCCGTCTCCTGGAGGCGGACGTGACCGACGAGCCCTTCGAGTTCGGCGAGCGCGGCGCGGCCCCGGTCCAGGGCGGCGCCGGCCTCGGCGTCGCAGTCTCGCCGGCGCGGCTCGCGCCGCTCGTGGTTCGCTCAGCCGCGGTCTCCTGAGGGCCGCGCCCTTCCTCGGTCCTTCCGGCGGATCTCCCAACCGCGCCAACATCTCCCTTGACAAACCCTGCCGATGTGCGGAGATAATCCCGCACCTGACGCGGAAGCGCATCTGAGCTGCCGTCCCTGCGGCGGAGGCTTTCGCACCGCGGCGGGCGTTCCGGGGCGATCCGTCTGCCCCAGCATGCCCCGCCTGATCTTGAGGGATCGTCTCGACGCGGAGGCCCGCGCGGGCCCACGGCGGAGGCGGTCGTTGGTCGGTCGCAGCGGGGAACCGCGCATCCGGGGAGGGATGGTCCATGAAGAAGTGCACCGTCCGGGCTCTTCTGCTGTTCGTGGCGTGGTCGACGATGGTGGGCACTGCCGCGGCGCTGGAAGAAGGGTCGCTACTCCACCAGAACACCTTCGGGCTCTACTATCTCGAGGACCCCTTCGACCTCACCGTGAACCCGGCATTCCTCTCGCGGATCGAGCGCTGGCGGCTGTTCACGAACCTGAGCAACTACGAGGACGCCAACAGCTACCTGATCGGGACGTCCGGCCGCCTCGGGCCGGGGAGCGTGGGGCTCTTCTACGAGCGGGACAAGGAACGGTGGGTGGACCAGAACTCGCGCTCCAGCGACCAGACCTCCGACGTTTCCGGCTGGTACGGCAAGAATGACATCGAAGTCACCGCCGAATCCAGCGCCGACAGGTTCGAGGAAGAGAGCACGAGAAACGCCTTCGTCGTGAGCTATGGCATGGACTTCGGCGGCTTCACGCTCGGGGCGGCCTACCGGCCTTCGTTCTCGAGCGGCAAGACGACCTTGCGCGGCGATCTCGAGGGGTCTCCTGACTTCGGCACGGACCCCCTGTACTGGACCAGGCCGAGCTTCTCGGGAGACCTCCAGCCGGGCCGCAACTACGCGCGGTCCTGGCGAAGGGCCCGATACGACGGGAAGAGCGGCGCCCTGGTCACCGAGGACGCGGGGAGCGAGGCCTTCACGGGGAGCGCCGACGCGGACGAGGATACCCACGCCGTGGACCTCGGCTCCGAGCTCCGGGTCTTCAAGAGCGTCCGCACGTGGGTCAGGGTCGGCGCCCGGTCCGTCAAGCGCACGGTGAGCGGTTCCGGCTCCTACGCCAGCACCAACTCGTACACCCAGCGGGACGACGGCTCCGGCAACGGCTACATGGTGACCGAGAGCCGGACGAGCACCTGGGAAGGCGAGCCGGTCGGCAGCCCGGAAGACCACGCCTTCGACGGGACGGAGTGGTCCCTGGATGTCGTCCCGCGCTACGCGGTCAGCACCGCCGTCACTCTCGAACTCGGCCTCGGCTGGGAGGGCAGGCAGGGGGACGTTTCGGGCACATGGACGCAGGACATCGGCGTCACGAGGACGCAGACAGGGCGCGGGACGGACACGTGGCTGGGCAGCCAGCACGTCGCCAACACCTTCAGCGGCGACAGCGACCGCACGGGGTACTCTCTCACCCCCCGGGTCTACCTGACTTACGGGACGGTGGAGTTCGCGCTCGGAGTCGGCGTCTCCCACCTCTCCGACGACGTGAGCGGGACGCAGCGGGGCGCGGGGACGATGTCCTGGTCGTACGACGACGGGAGCGGGCTGGGCTCCGACTTCAGTTACGCGGGGACGACCACGACGCGCAGCGACCGCTCCCTGGAGTACACCGCCACGGTGCTCTCCTTCCCCGTCGCCGCGAGGTTCCGGGTCACGGACAAGCTGGAGCTGCGCGCCGGCGCCGAGTTCGTCCAGACCGACTCGCGGACGAAGCGCAGCGAGTCGACGCGCGCCGACGAGGAGTTCGCCATCACGGACGGCAGGGGGAACGTGCTCCGGCAGGGCCCGGCCACCCGGGGGATCGCGGAGGCGGACGTCGAGGAGCGCACGGTGAGCGCGACGCACTACCGGCTCGGCGCGGGCTACCGCGTCACGGACAACCTGCAGTTCGACCTGCTGTTCTCGCGGTCGGCGGGCGACGGCGCCGTCGACACGACCGCCGTCCACGCGTCGGCGGTCTTCGCCTTCTAGGTGCGCGAAGCGGCGGTCCGGGCCTATATTGGGTGCACGGCCACCATCAGAGAAGGAGCGCACCCATGAAGAAGACCCTCGTCCTCGCATCCCTGGTCCTCTGCGGCTCGCTCGCGTCGTCCGCCGGCGCGGCTGCGCCCGACCCCGTCGCCACCCTCGAGTCCGGCAGGAAGGCCTTCGACACCGTGTGCAGCAAGTGCCACAAGCTCGATCTTCCGCTCTCGAAGAAGCTGGACCGCCCCGGGTGGGAGGGGATTCTGGGCGCGATGACCGGTCGCGGCGCCGCGTTCTCCCCGGAGGAGCGCCAGCTGGTGATCGACTATCTCGTCGTCAAGTCGACCTTCGAGACCAAGTGCGCGACCTGCCACGCCACGCAGAACGCGCTGGCGGCCAGGCGCTCCCGCGCCGAGTGGGAGAAGACGGTCAGGCGGATGGCCGAGAAGAGCCCGGGCGCCTTCACGTCCCAGGAGATCGACCTGATCACCGCGTACCTCACGCTGGTGGTCGGTTCGGAGAAGTAGCCCTAGCGGAACTCCACCGGATCGCCGGCGCCGAGGCCGTACCGGTCGGCGAGGCCGCCGGCGATCTCCAGCGCGTACGCCGCGGGCGCGCCGGGGTAGTACTCGGCGCACGGCTCCTTCCGGCACGGCTGCGCGCGCCGCGCGATGTCCACCACGCGCTTGTCCGCACCGATGAAGACGATGTCCAGCTCGATGAGCGTGTTCTTCATCCAGAACCCGTGCCGACCGGCGGCGGGGAACACGAAGAGCATCCCCGCCCCCGGGGCCAGCGTCGTGCGGTGCATGAGGCCGCGGCTGCGCTCCTCCGCGGTCACCGCGATCTCGGCGTCGAAGCAATTCCCGCGGACGCAGACCGGGCGGCGGTCCGCCGGCGGGGCGGCGGGCTGGGCCGCCGGCTGTGCGGCCGCGCGGCTGCCGGCCAGCGCCACGAGCAGCGCGGCGGCTGCCGCGCCGCCGAGCGCCCTGGCGCGCTCCCGCCCGCGACGTCGTGTTTCCATGGCGGCGCATTGTACCCCGGTTGCCGGGCGTGCGTCCCGGACTTTCGCCCACGTTTTCCTTTCGGTATGATCCCGCGGGGGGCGATCCCGCGAAAGGAGACGCGATGGCGGAGGAAAAACGGCTGACCGCGTTCGGCAAGCTCGTCGTTCTCGCGTTCATAGCGGGCTGCGTCTGGTACGCGCTCAAGCTCTGGCCGGGGAACCCGGTCGGGCAGATGGTCGGGTCGGTCAAGCGCGAGGTGCAGGAGCGCGCCCGCCCGGCGCCGGCGGAGCCGGGGCGGCAGGCGCCCGCGGCGCGAGCGGGCGCCCAGCGCCGCGGCGTCTGGCAGGACGTCCGCAGCCGCGGCAGCGTGCGGATCGGCTACGAGTCGGAGGCGCCCCCGATGTACTTCCGCAACCCGCAGACCGGCGACGACGGGTTCGAGTACCAGCTCGGGCGCCGCCTCGCCGCCGAGCTGGGCCTGCCGGCGGCCGGACCGCGCTTCGTCGAGGGCGCCTACCAGGACCTCCCGGGGATGCTGCGGCGCGGGGACATCGACCTGATCATGGCCGGGTACGTCCCCGACCCCGCGGTGGAGGGGGTCGAGTGGTCGGACAGCTACCTGGACTTCGGCCTCTGCCTGATCGTGCTGCGCAGCTCGGCGATCACGGAGGTCTCCCAGCTGGCCGGCAAGACGGTGGCGATCTACGACGACCCGGCGGCGGAGCGCTGGGTGGCGCAGCACGTGCCCGGCGCGCGCGTGAAGAAGTTCTCGGGCGACAACGGGTGGTTCGAGGCCCTCGAGCGGCGCGAGGCGGATGCGCTGATCTACGACTACCCCTTCGCGGCCGAGGAGATCAAGCGCCACCCGCGCACCAAGATCGTGGAGTTCAACCTCAACCAGTCGCGTTACGCCGTGGGCGTGCCCGCGGGCAACGACGACCTGCTGGACGCGGTCAACGGCGCGCTGGCGCGCATCAAGGCCTCCGCGGAATACGGGGACCTCGTGCGCCGCTACCTCTCCTACAAGTCGGAGGACGTCCTCAGGCCGGTCGCCGGGCGGCGCACGCACACGGTGCGCGCCGGCGAGACCCTGAGCACGATCGCCCGCACGGAGCTCGGCGCCGTCGAGCGCTGGGAGGAGATCTGGCAGCTCAACCGGGAGCGCATCCCGAACCCGCACCTGATCTACCCGGAGTACGTGCTCATCATGCCCTGAGGGGCGACGGCGCCGGCAAGCCGGCGCGGCCTGAGCGGGGCGTGACACCAGGAGGGAGGGCGGCATGTTCCAGAGGATCGTGAACCTCTTTCGCGGATTTCTCGGCCTCTTCGTGAGCGGGCTGGAGCGGACCAACCCGGAGGCGCTCCTCGAGGTCGAGAAGGAGAACCTGCGCCAGCAGATCTCGAAGTACAACGACGGGCTGGCCTCGCACGCCGCGCTCTGCGAGCGGCTCATGAGCCAGACGCGCCGCCTGGAGGCCGAGGAGCGCGACCTGCGCGCCAAGGCCGGCGCCAACCTGCGCGCGGGCAACCGCGACGCGGCGGCGCAGTACGCGCTGCGGCTGCAGACCGTCCAGGCCGAGCTGGCCGACAACCGCAAGCAGCTCGAGGAGGCCGAGACCACCTACCAGAACCTCGTCAAGGCGCGCAACGTCGCCGTCCAGTCGGCGAAGGCGAAGCTCGAGTCGCTCAAGTCGGCGATCACCGACATGAAGATGAAGAAGGCGCTCGCGGAGCTGACGGAGATGTCCACCGCGATGATCGGCAGCATCGGCGGCACCGGCGACACCATGGACCGGCTCGCCGAGATGGTGAACGAGGAGCGGGACAAGGCGGCCGGCCGGGCGCGCGTCGCCCGCGAGAAGATCGACTTCGCGGGCGTCGAGCTCAAGGAGGCGGAGCAGAAGGCCCTCGCCGACCAGGCGCTCGCGGACTTCGCGGCGAAGGAGGGGATCCCGCTGGGCGACGCGGCGGCCGCGCCCGCGGCCCGGACCATGGGCCCCGTCGCCGAGAAGCAGTAGGCGCGGGCGGGGCGCCTCGCGATGTTCCGCTACCTGCGCGCCGCGTTCGTGGCGCGCCCGCGCGTCCCCGGGCTTGGCGGGGTGCCGTTCAACCTCATCGGACTGGCGGGCTTCGGCATCCTCGGGGCCGCGAACCCGGCGTTCTGGGCGCTCGGGCTCGGGCTCGAGGTCGCCTACCTCTTCGGCCTTGCGTCGCACCGGGGCTTCCGCGAGGTCGTCGACGCGAACGCCGCGTCCACCGTCGCCCCGGCGCGCGCGCCGGGCGCCGGCTGGGAGCAGCTGGTGGGCCAGCTCAGCGGCGGCGAGAGAGGGCGCCTCATGGAACTCAATGCGAAGCTCCAGCGCGTGCTCTCGCTCTACGACCAGTTCCACGCCGACGACCTGACCTCCGGTCAGAACCGCGAGTCGCTCCTGGCGCTGCTCGGCCACTATGCGCGGCTGCTGCTGGCGCGCGAGAACCTCGCGCGGCACTGGACGGACGACGGCGACGCCGACCTGCGGGCCGAGGCGGCCGAGCTGGAGACTGCGCTCAAGGACGCGGGGCTCAGCAGCGAGCTGCGCGCCTCCAAGACGCGGACGCTGGAGATCGTGCAGGCGCGGCTGGAGAACCAGAAGCGCCGCGCGCAGATGGGCGAGGAGATCGACAGCGAGCTGCGGCGCATCGAGGCGCAGTTCGACCTGGCGCTCGAGAACGCCGCGATGAGCTCGACGCCGCAGGCGATCTCGTCGGACCTCGCGATCGACCTGGCGCGCTTCGACGCGGCGCTGGCGGCGCTGCCGCCGGCCGAGGCCGCGGCGG